>JAQVID010000131.1 GCA_028695865.1 Thermoguttaceae bacterium
AGGCTGAAACCAATGAGTAAAATGCGAAGCCCCGCGGGCAAGAGCCCATTCTTTCATTGCGTGGGCCACCGATTCGGCGATACTGGCATCCAGTGGAGCGTCCTGATCGATCGTAGCGCGGAGTTTTTCCGCGGTCGGTGGAGAAAGGTATCGTCGCATAGCCTCTGTATTAAAGACATCCTCGCCAAATTGATTGAGAATGGCTCCATTCGAATCGGATATGGATTCGGGTACATTCTGCTTTGCGATTTCATCAATAGCATGAATTCGACTGCAATTACTCATTTCATTTTCCTCTTGTCGTCGTTTCCGTTTCGGAGTCAGGCAAGACATGACCTGGCTTCCGAATCGCGTTTTCAAACTTCGCTTCAGCGGACCTCCGATGGCCGCCTTTTTCACGCTAATACAAAAACCGTTCCAGAACGTCAGGTTTTTTCAAAAAAAACTTTTTAAATGATAAAAATACCGTTCTTCGCGGATTACATGTTTTATTTTTGGCACAGAGCCGAGGTGTCGGCAACATTTTCGAGAGGGGCAACGCTTTACAATTTTGTTCAAACCGCTTTTCAGGTTTTTACAATTTTGTAAAACGGGGTTGAGCCGAGGAAATGTCCGCTTGTTTTTCCGCAGAAAGATTGCAAAAGTTCTTGAATAACAACGAGTGACGGGCAAAAAAACGGAATCAAATTCCGACGCTTCGTTTTTCCGGCCATATTCATCGTTTGCCTTCGAAAATAGGGGTTTTATGTTGTGTAACACGCCCAGCCGGCTGGTATCAATATAAATTGCGGGCTCCGCCGAGAGGAGTTTGGCATGAACTTTGCAGTAAAGAGTTAAGTTGCACGGTTCATTTGAAAAGATTCAGTTGACCCCATTTATAAAGGAACCTAAAACATGGAGCAGTTTGACGAGCAATCCGGTCTTCGCTTGCCAGAAGACGAGGGATTGTACAGTTTTCGAAACGAGCATGATGCCTGCGGTGTTGGATTGATTGCGGACCTCAATAATCGATCTGGACATGATATTATTGAAAAAGGAATCGAAATACTCAAACGTCTGACGCATCGGGGTGCGGCGGGCAAAGACCCTGAAACCGGAGACGGCGCCGGTATTCTTGTCTCCATTCCGGATCAGTTCTTTAAAAAGCAATATCGATCACTACCGGCACAAGGACAATACGGAATAGCCATGCTTTTCGGTTTCGATGAATCGGAATCGGGAATCGAACGGATCGTTCGGGAAGAAGGGACGCGTATTCTGTTCTGGCGTGAAGTTCCTGCCCATCCGGAGGCACTGGGTCAGACGGCGCGGAAGTCGCAACCTCTTATTCGTCAGGCATTCATCGATGGAGAGCATTTTCCCGACCAGGATACATTCCAGCGAAAACTGTATGTCATTCGCCGTCGAATCGAAAAAGAAATCCCCAATGGATATGTCGTCAGTTGTTCCAGCCAGAGTCTTGTTTATAAAGGACTTATGCTCGCTTCGCAACTTGATCGGTTTTATCCCGATCTGGGCGATACGGATTTTACAAGTCCGCTCGCGCTGGTTCATCAGCGATACAGTACCAATACGTTTCCGACATGGCAACTGGCGCATCCGTTTCGTTTTTTGGCGCACAACGGCGAGATCAATACACTGCACGGCAATCTGAATCAACTGCGGAATCATCAGTATTCACTCGAAAGCGACCTGTTTGGCGATGATCTTCAGAAGATACTTCCTTTGATAGACGACAAGGCAAGTGATTCGGCGGCGCTTGATTCGATGCTTGAGCTTCTCTGCCAGGCGGGTCGTTCGCTTCCGCACGCCATGATGATGCTTGTTCCACAGGCATGGGGGGAAAAATATCATCTTGGTCGCGATGTCAGAGGATTTTTCGATTATCATTCGTCTTTAATGGAACCGTGGGACGGTCCGGCAGCACTTGCTTTTTCCGATGGAAGAAACGCTGGGGCTATCCTGGACCGCAACGGATTGCGTCCTGCTCGATACACACTGACGACCGATGGACTCTTTGTTCTCGCCTCGGAAACAGGAGTACTCGATTTTCCCAATGAAAAGATTCTGCGAAAAGGAAGACTCAAGCCGGGTGAAATCATTTGGGCTGATCTCCAGCAGCATCGGCTCATTTTCGACGCCGAAATGAAAAATACGATAGCCCGCCAGCGTCCTTATCGACGTTGGGCCGAAGAAAGCAAGATTGTTGTGAACGGGCTTTTCGATTCGATTATGCCTTCGAAAGTACACGAAGAGTTGTGCCGGCGACAAAGACTGTTTGGCTGGTCGCTTGAAGACCTCGAAATGATCCTGGCGCCCATGGCTGAAAACGCCAAGGAACCAATTGGTTCAATGGGTAACGATGCCGCGCTTGCCGTTCTTTCCCGAAAGCCGCAACTCCTTTTTGGATATTTCAAGCAGCTTTTCGCGCAGGTAACCAATCCGCCCATTGATCCCATTCGTGAAGAACTCGTTATGAGTCTGACGACCTACATAGGAAATCAGGGAAATATTCTCTCCGATACGGCGCATAAAGCCGAACTTTTAAAGCTTTCCCGACCGATATTGACCGACGAGGATATTCAACGTATTACCGAAGAACGGCAAAAGCCTGTGCTCTCCACCGTTTTGAAAATGACCCTTCGGCATTCTCTGAAAGAATCGCTCCAAGCACTTCAAAACGAAGCGGTCAATCGCGTTCGAAACGGATACAATATTCTCATCCTGAGCGATATGAATTTGAAGCCTGACGAAACACCGATTCCGTCCCTGTTGGCCGTTTCCGCTGTTAATCGGGCTCTTTCGGAAGCCGGACTCCGCCCTTCGATCGGCCTGATCGTTCAGTCGGGTGAAGTGCGGGAAGTCATGCATTATGCTCTGCTCATTGGGTATGGAGCCACGGCCATTCATCCCTGGCTGGCACTCGAAACCGTTGAACAACTCGTTCGATCCGGAAAGATTCAACGTTCTTCCGCGCATGCCGCCGCGAACTACATTAAGGCCGTGGACAAAGGTCTGCTCAAAATAATGTCGAAGATGGGCATATCGACTCTTCGAAGTTACCGATCCGCGCAACTGTTTGAAGCCGTTGGAATCAATCCGTCCGTCATTGACGAATATTTTACCGGAACGGTTTCACGAATTGGCGGAATAGACCTCGACGATATTCAGCGTGAAGTACTTGCCCGATTCCAGACGGCGCAGCAAAACGGAAACCGTCCGCTTATGTCCGATGGTGTTTATCATTTTCGCAAAAACGGCGAAAATCATCTATGGACACCGGAAGCACTTGCGCTCTTTCGTCAGGCGGTTCGTGAAAACAATCCCGACAAGTATCGGGGCTATGCGAGTTTGATCAACGAGCAGGAAGGACGGAACTGTACACTTCGCGGCCTCTTTCGATTTGTTGACCGCAAGCCGATTTCGCTGAAAGAAGTTGAACCGGTTGAAGCGATTCTCAAACGATTTGTTTCGGGCGCAATGAGTCTCGGCTCGCTCAGTCCCGAAGCGCACGAAACAATCGCGATTGCGATGAACCAGATAGGAGCGATGAGTAACTGCGGCGAAGGGGGGGAAGACCCCAATCGTGAAGCCCCTGGGGCACACGGCGAGGATCGGCGAAGCGCGATTCGGCAGATTGCAAGCGGTCGATTCGGCGTCACGATCGATTATCTGGCCGGAGCGCGTGAACTTCAGATCAAAATGGCACAAGGCGCCAAGCCGGGTGAAGGCGGCCAGTTGCCCGGAATTAAAGTTGACGAAAATATTGCCCGGGTTCGGCATTCCACTCCCTACGTTACCCTGATTTCGCCTCCGCCTCATCACGACATTTACTCTATTGAAGACCTGGCTCAACTGATTTTCGATTTACACAACGCGAATCGGGAAGCACGTGTTTCGGTAAAACTCGTTTCGGAGACCGGGGTCGGAACCATTGCCGCCGGGGTCGCAAAAGGACACGCCGATGTTATTCTCATCAGCGGTCATGACGGGGGAACCGGGGCTTCGCCGCTTACAAGCGTTAAGCATGCCGGACTTCCCTGGGAACTCGGACTGGCGGAAACGCAGCAGACACTTGTCAAGAACGGACTTCGCGGCCGCGTTCGACTTCAGGTTGACGGTCAAATTAAAACCGGACGCGATGTGATGATCGGAGCGCTTCTGGGCGCGGAAGAATTCGGCTTTGCGACGACGTTGCTCGTTTGTCTGGGCTGTGTGATGATGCGCAAGTGTCACGAGAATTCATGTCCAGTCGGAGTCGCGACACAGGACCCGACACTTCGTCGCTGCTTTTCCGGCAAACCGGAGTACATTGTCAATTTTCTCCGATTCGTTGCGGCCGAAGTACGGGAATATTTGGCCCAACTCGGATTTCGAACACTCGACGAAGCCATAGGACGCTGCGACCTGTTGGAGACAAAAGACGCCATTGATTACTTCAAACTGCAAAAGCTTGACTTTAGCAAGATATTGACACCGGTGAGCGTCTGCGGAAACGAAGTGAAATTCAGTGGAGATCGCGCCAAGATTGAAACCTTTGACGAAAAGAATCTGATTCCAGCGATTCAGGAAACGCTGACAAAGGGTACGGCCTCGGAAATGTCACTACCGCTTGGAAATGTGGACCGTGCTGTTGGAACAACACTGTCGTCGGAGATTGCCCGAAAGTTCGGACCAAACGGACTTCCTGACGATTCGATTCAAATACATTTCCACGGCGTAGCGGGTCAGAGTTTCGGCGCGTTTTTGGCTCCGGGAATTACACTTCAGCTCGAAGGGGAGGCGAACGATTTTGTCGGAAAAGGAATTTCCGGGGGAAAAATCGTCATTACGCCTCCGCCCATTCCGAACTTTCGTGCGGAAGAAAATGTCATTGCGGGCAACGTCGTCGGATATGGGGGCACCCGGGGCAAGATTTTCCTCAACGGTCGGGCCGGAGAACGGTTTGCCGTTCGCAACAGTGGTTTTACCGCCGTAGTTGAAGGAGTCGGCGACCATGGGTGTGAATACATGACCGGAGGACGTGTCGTTGTACTCGGTACGACGGGAGTGAATTTCGCGGCCGGCATGACAGGCGGAATTGCTTATGTCTTTGATGAAAACAACAACTTCGATCTGTATTGCAATACGGACACGGTTGACCTTGAGAGTATTTCGCCGGGTTCGGAAGACGAAACAGAATTGACCGATCTGCTCCGCGAACACGCAAAGATTACAGGAAGTGCTCGCGCGAAAGACCTTTTGAACAACTGGCAACTCTTTCGAAGCAGATTCATTAAAGTCATTCCCTTTGAATACAAGCAGGCTATTTTAAACTCAAGCCGGCCGATCGTTCCCACCGTTGCTCACGAGTGCCAACGTACCTCGGAAGCATTTCCGGATTTGGCTCAACATAAATTGATCCAAATTGCCAAGACCAACCGTCAGCAGGAGGAGAAACTGCAATGAGTCAAACCAATACAAAAGACTTTATGAATATATCAAGGGAAAGACCGCCTTACAGACCTGCTCAAAAACGAGTTGAAGATTTTGAAGAAGTCGAGCTTTTTCTCGATGAAAAACAACTCAATGAACAGGCGCGACGTTGCATGAAATGTGGTATTCCGTTCTGTCATGGAACAGGTTGTCCCCTTGGGAATCTCATTCCCGACTTCAACGCGGCAGCGGCGGCGGGCGATTGGGATTTCGCCTGGGAACTCCTGCAAACGACGAGCAGTTTTCCCGAATTCACCTCACGTGTCTGCCCCGCTCTTTGCGAAGGAAGTTGTACTTCCGGTATTAGCTTTGAAGCTGTTACGATTCGCCTGATCGAAAAAGCGATTGTTGAAAAAGCGTTTCACGACGGCAGAGTTTCCATGAATCCTCCGCAATCGCGCAACGGGCAGAAAGTCGCCGTCGTCGGATCGGGACCTGCCGGACTTGCCGCTGCCGTCGAAATGAACAAGGCGGGTTTCGAAATAACCGTTTTCGAAAAAAACGCTACGCCGGGCGGACTGCTCCGGTATGGCATACCCGATTTCAAATTGGCCAAGAGCGTGATAGATCGAAGACTGGCACTCATGAAATCGGCGGGAATTCGTTTTCAATGCGGAACTGCAATTGGCAGCGACATTTCACCTCAATATCTTCTGAAGAAATTCGACGCGGTCATTTTCGCAACAGGAACGCCTGTACCGCGTGACATGAATATTCCGGGTCGGGAACTCGACGGGATTCACTTTGCGCTTGATTTCCTTCAGGGGCAGAATCGAAGGAATGCCGGAGAACTCCAAACGGTTCCTGTTTCCGCGGAAGATAAAAAAGTGCTCGTAATCGGCGGAGGCGATACCGGGAGCGACTGTCTTGGAACATGTTGGCGACAAAAAGCGCAATCCGTTCTGCAAATTGAAATTATGCCAAAAGCGCCAGAAGAGCGATCGGCAGCCACACCGTGGCCGCAGTTCCCGCTCATATATAAAACTTCGTCCAGTCATAAGGAGGGGGGAGAGCGACGCTTCAATATCAATACGCTCCGATTCCTTGGCGAAAACGGGAAACTGACCGGAGTCGAAATTTGTCCTGTCGAATGGGTCCGCGACCAGTTCGGGCGTCCGAAAACCTTTACACCGCTTGAGGATCAAAAGGAATTTGTCCCATGCGACCTGGTTCTGTTGGCGCTTGGATTCCTCAAACAGAGCCGCGAGCAAATGTTACAATCTTTGAATATGGAGGATTCTGGAAAAATTTACATTGCGGGGGACGCCGCTTCCGGACCGTCCCTGGTCGTTAAGGCCATTGCCAGCGGACGTGATGTTGCCAATCAGGCCATTCAAAACATGAGCCGAAGTTGACCAGTGTCAAAACATGTCGGATTTCCAAGGCAGGTATCTGGCGGAATGAACAGGAAGCGATATAATAACAGAACTCGAAAACAGAGACTTGAACTTACAAAACTGGAGCAAAGGAATTTTGTCATGAATGTGAAGAAACACTTTCTGGCGCTGGCGGACGGAGAAATATTCCACGGTGTTTCCTGCGGCGCGGCGGTCGATTCTTTTGGGGAAGCCGTCTTTAATACCGGCATGACCGGTTATCAGGAAATCGCGACCGATCCGTCTTACTTCGGGCAGATCGTCGCCCTGACGACCGCGGAAGTCGGAAATTACGGTGTCAACCACGACGATAATGAATCAGCCGGGCTCCATCTGGGAGGAATGATCTTTCGTGAAATCAATCCGCCGTCCAACTATCGTTCCGAAGGAAGTTTCGACGCCTTTCTGAAAAACGCGGGCAAGCCGGCACTGGCCCAGGTCGCTGTCCGACGGCTTGTACTTCATTTAAGAAAGACCGGAACGCAGAAAGCGTACATTCACTGCTCCTCTTCCGAACTTGCGGAAAGCGAAGCGGTTCAGCGGGCACAAAATTGGTCCGGGCTTGACGGCATTGATTCCGCCTCGGAAGTTTCGTGTCGAATTCCTTATCAATATTCCAACACCATTGCAGATGCGCCCAAAGTAGTCGTATTTG
>JAQVID010000132.1 GCA_028695865.1 Thermoguttaceae bacterium
TGGCGTCAAATTTGCGCGACTCCATTTAGGGTGCGATGAAAATTTTTCAAGCCCGTATATGGAGCGAGTGAAACGAGCGCAATTAGGGAGTGAGCGGTTCGGATTTTCCGGGTGATCGCATAGCAGGGGTACGGCCTGACGGGCGAACCGGGTGCCTACCGTGCGGAAACCGCTTACGCGGTTTTTCGCCTGCTGCACGGCTAATCGAAGTAATGCATAGAATCGACCCTTTGCTCGGCAATTTTGCGGTAAGCTCGACACTCTTCGCTTCAAACTTCTTGATTATTATCTCTCTTGTGGGTTCCATGCACTTCGAATCGGCTCGAATCTGACCTGCTCGTTGACGCTTTTTGGGACTATTTTGCCCTTCTCCGGATAAAATTGTTGAAGTGACAGGTCGTTTCTGCTAAACTATGACTGGATAAATACGACGTGCCTTTCGCGCGAAAGGGTAAAATCGCCGTGAACGATTACTGTTGTTTTTTGCCGGAGTACTGTTTAATGAACCGAACGTTTTTCCTTTTTCTTTTGTTGGTTGTTGGGGTATGGTCAGTTCCTCTTGAAACCAACGCGGCGGATTCCTCACGATTGAAAGATCAATTGGACCAGGCGACGCGAAAGGCGGATGTCGTCCTCCATGTCGCGACCAGCGGTAACGATGCCTGGAGCGGGTTACTTGTAAAGCCGAATGCCGAGGGAACCGATGGTCCCTTGCGTTCTCTTGTGGGGGCACGCGACCGGCTCCGTAAATTGCGTCAGGACAATCATCAATCGGGGAAGAAGTACGCGGTTGAGGTTCATGCCGGGGTCTATTCCTTGTCGCAATCGCTCCAGTTCGGGAGCGAGGACTCGGGCACGCCGGAGGCGTCCGTCGTTTGGAAAGCGGCTGATGGTGAAGAGGTCCGGCTTGTCGGCGGACGTTATCTTGATGATTTTTCCCCGGTAACCGATGAGGCGATTCGGCAGCAGCTTCCGGCCGAAGTCCGCGACAAAGTCGTTCAGTGTAACCTGAAGAAAGCCGGCGTGACCGACTTTGGTTCTCCCGGCGGAGGAGGGGCCGAACTTTTCTTCAAAAACGATCCGATGAGACTTTCGCGGTACCCAAACAACGATTTTATGACGATCACCGACCTGGTTCGAGAAGGGACAACCGAAAAAATCATTCGTTCGACCAAGGGAATTTGTGAAGGGTATTTCATGACGGACGATCCGCGCCCTTTTACCTGGGGTAAGGAAAAGGACCCTTGGGCGTATGGCTTTTGGTATTGGGATTGGGCCACCAGCGCGCAGAAAATAACCTCTCTCGACGCCGCGACGAAAACCATTCGGCTGGCGCCGCCGTGGCATTCCTATGGATATCGGTTGAAGCAGTGGTTTTACGCCTACAATCTTCTGTGCGAAATTGATCAGCCCGGCGAGTTTTATATCGATCGGGAAGACGGGATTTTATATTTCTATCCTCCGTCGAACGTGGAGCCGGGGACCGTCTTAATGTCCGTACTGCACCAAATTGTTAAACTGGACCGTGTCTCAGATTTTGCTTTTGTCGGATTCCTGCTCGAAGGATGCCGCAGTGGAGCTTTGACGGTCTCCGGTGGGAAAAATGTTCTTGTCGCCCGGTGTACCGTTCGGAACATTGGCGGGACGGGCATAACGCTTGAAGGCACAGATCACACCGTTTTCGGTTGTCATGTGTACAATGTGGGTCAAAGTGCCCTTCAAATCAGTGGTGGCAACGTCAAGACGCTTGTGCCCGGGAACGTATCGGCGGTGAACAATACGGTTCATCATTTCGGACGGATTCAGCGGGTCTATTCGTGTGGTGTCAGTAATCGGGGAGTGGGCAATTATATTGCGAATAATCGAATCGCCGATGCTCCTCACATGGGAATTTTCTTTTCGGGTAACGATCATCTCATGGAAAAAAATGAGATTACGAATGTCTGCTATGAGTCAAATGACGCAGGCGCGATTTACGCCGGTCGCAACTGGACATCGCGAGGGAATCTGCTTAAAAACAATTATTTGCACGATATTAAGGGGTTTCGGGATCGGGGATGTGTCGGAATGTATTTGGACGACATGTTTTCGACTGCCGACATGATCGGAAACCTCTTTGTCAATGTGACCCGGGCCGCCATGATCGGTGGAGGTCGCGATATTCATATCGAAAATAATATTTTCGTCGACTGTGTGCCTGCGATTCACGTTGATGCAAGAGCGCTCGGATGGGCTCACGCCTGTGGCGACGGCTGGCTCGAAGAGGCCCGTAAAAAAGGAACCCTATCCGGAATCAAGTGGAAAGAACCCCCTTACAGTACCCGGTATCCCAAGCTCTTGACCATACTTGACGGGCAGCCCAAGGCACCTGAAGGAAATGTGATCGCGCACAACATTTGCTTCGGCGGGAGTTGGGACAAGAACAAAGGAGGGGGAAGCAGTATTGAGAAAAAAGCCGCCCCGTTTGTCGACTTGCATGACAATTTCATTGGCGACCCGCTTTTTGTCGACGCCGCGAAACGTGATTTTCGACTTCGTGCCGATTCTCCGGCAAAGAAGATTGGTTTTGAACCGATTCCATTTGAAAAGATTGGAACTTATTCGCATGAGCTTGCGGTTCCTGTGGCCGGGAAATAAATGGTCGGTCTCCTTTGGTTATCGTTTTAAAAAACCGGCAGACCGGCGAGCGGGAGAATTGCCCCCTGCTTCCCGGTCCGGCCGTACTCCAATATTGCGAAGAACGATTTTACGTGCAGAGGAATGAATTAACCGCGCAGATGTTAGAGTGCGGTAAACCGGGGACTAGCGCTTACTGTACTCTTGGCCGCCCGCGCTTATCCCACTCCAATTCCGCACAGGAGACCAATCGCGGTTTCTCTGGTTTACCTGTAATACTCAATGCAGTCTGTCTGCTTGTTTTATCGTGCCGGTGCAGTTTTCTTCATCAATGTGTTTGAAAATGTAATCACACAATAAAAATTGTGTAATGTATCAAGTTTACAGGGAAGACACGCCCAAAACCGGTCAAGTACCATCCAATTCCGCTCCCTTTTTGCTTGCCGCTTCCCCCTTTCAGAAATCTCATTATATTATATATTATAGTATTTGGCGCCGATTTGTCGTTATTGACCAGCGTATTTCAACACGATTATTACATCAGTTAAAAGAGAGAACCCATGAAAACTAATGAACTGCGGGAAAAATATTTGACGTTTTTTGAGGGCAAGGGATGTGTCCGCCGTCCGAGCGACGTGCTCGTTCCCCGATGGGACCCGTCGGTACTCTTTACCCCGGCCGGTATGAATCAGTTCAAGGACCATTTTCTTGGGCGCTGTAAACTGGAGTTTACCAGGGCGACCACTTGTCAAAAATGCCTCCGAACCGGTGATATTGACAACGTAGGGCGAACGGCCTATCATCATACCTTTTTCGAAATGCTCGGTAATTTCAGTTTCGGCGACTATTTCAAACGTGAAGCAATTCATTGGGCCTGGGAATTTCTGACAGATAAAAAATGGCTTGGACTCAACCCGGACCTCCTTTCGGCGACCGTCTATCTGGACGATCAGGAAGCGGCTAATATCTGGTTGAACGAAATCAAGCTTCCCAAGGAACGCTTGCAATATCTTGGCGAGGACGAAAATTTTTGGCCGGCCGAAGCTCCTTCCAAAGGTCCTGACGGTGTGTGCGGTCCATGCAGTGAAATTTATTACAAGACGAGATTGGGTGAAGTTGAAATCTGGAACCTTGTTTTTACGCAGTTCAACCGGGTAGGCAATCCTCCGGATAATCTCCAGCCGCTTCCGAGCAAGAATATTGATACGGGAATGGGGCTGGAGCGAACAGCCGCGGCGTTGCAAGGTGTGGATACGAATTTCCACATTGATATTCTGCGTCCACTGGTAGAAGCCGCCGCGGAAGTTTGCAAAGTGAAGTATGACGATCAGGATTTGACGAACGATACCGGTCGTCGCTTGCGTCGTATTGCGGACCATGTTCGCGCTTGTACTTTTGCGGTGCATGAGAACGTTTATCCGGGCAACAAAGAAGAAAAATACGTCATTCGCCGTTTGCTCCGTCGTGCTGTCCTTGATGGATTCCAGATGGGGTTGGACAAGCCGTTCCTTTATCAGTTGGTTCCAACGGTTGCCGAACTGATGAAAGCCCAGTATCCGGAGATTTCCGAAACGGTCGAGCGCGTTCAAGGAGTGATTTCCGCGGAAGAAGAACATTTTCTCGGAACGATTGACTCGGGCTTGAGCCGAATTGACGCGATTTTCAATTCCATGGTGGACGACAAGCGGGCCATGGTCAGCGGTACGGAAGCGTTCGAGATGTATCAGACCTACGGTTTTCCGCCCGAACTGTTCGAAATGCTTGCGGGCGAACGCCGACTTGGATTCGATTGGGAAGGCTTCGAAAAGGAAATGCAGCATCATGGCGAGATTTCCGGCAGTACCGAAAAGAATCTTCTCTTCAAACACGATCCGCTTGAATCGATTAAAAAAGGAACGGCCCCGACGGATTTTGTTGGTTATTCGCAGGAAACTTGCGACGATGCCCGGGTTGTCGCTCTGGTTGTAGACGATAAACTGGTCGAGGAAATTGATCCGACGATCGCCGGTTCAGAATACAAAATCATTTTGAACAAGACGCCGTTCTATGCCGAAAAAGGCGGTCAGGTAGGCGATACAGGCAAGATCACCAAGGACGATTTTGCGTTTGATGTCCTTTCCACTCAATATGACGGTCAACTGATTGTACACATTGGTAAACCGTCCGCAGGGCGAATCTGTGTTGATTCAACGGTTTGCGCGCAAATAGACTCCGGGCGAAGGCTTGGTATTGCCCGGGCACACAGTGCCACGCATTTGCTTCATCACGCATTGCGTCAGCGGCTGGGCGGTCATGCCGAGCAGCAAGGTTCCAAGGTCGATTGCGATGTTTTGCGTTTCGACTTCACTCATCACAAAGCGATTGATGCTGAAACGCTTGACGCAATTGAAAGCGACGTTAATCGCATGATACTCGAATCGATTCCGGTTCAGTGTGATGTTATGCCGCTTGAAGACGCTCGAAAAGTCGGTGCCATGATGCTCTTCGGCGAAAAGTATCCTGACGTCGTTCGTGTGATTCAAATGGGCCCATCCAAAGAGCTTTGTGGTGGAACTCACCTTAAAAACTGCGGTCAAATCGGCTCGTGCAAAATTATTGCTGAAGAAAGTGTCGCCGCGGGTACTCGTCGTATTACCGCTTTTACCGGTATGGAAGCGGTTGCCCGGGCACAGAAAATGGACCGAATCGGAACAACGCTTGCGGCCATGCTTCGTGTTCCGGTGGAAGATGTTCCGGTCCGGGTCGAAGCTCTCGTCGATATTACCAAGAAGCTCCGCAAGCAGGTCGAAACGCTTGCTCGCAAGGGTGATCTTTCGATTGATTCGATTATCGAAGGGGCTCAAGAAGTCAATGGTATCAAGGTGATTCTTTGGATGGCCAAAGACAAAGACCTGAATATGCTTCGTGACGCCATAGACCAGATTCGTCGCAAGGCCTCTCCGGCCGCGATTATTTTGGCCAATGTGCAAACTGCGGATAAAAAAGTTACTCTGTTGGCCGCGTTCACCAAAGATTTGGTTGCCCGGGGCTTTAGCGCCGTCGATTGGATTAAAGCAACGGCGAAATTCGTTGAAGGGGGTGGGGGCGGACGTCCTGATCTTGCTCAGGCAGGCGGGAAGAAACCCGAAGGGCTTCCCGAAGCGTTTTTGGCCGCCAAGAAATGGCTTGAAGCCCGCGAATAATCATATCGTCACAAGGGCGTTATTTGTGATCCTTGCTATTGTCTGTTTTCGCGTTGACAACGAAAACAACAGAATACATGGCAAGGACCAACAATAAACCGTTCATGCCGCGATGAATGCCGCGTACTTTTGCAGGGGTGTGGCCAGACGCCGCAAGCCCCTGCTTGCCATATGGTCCCCTCATGGGGTTAGAATTTCTTAAACAAAAATCATACAATTTCAGCGATCGTATGACAGGGGTGCGGCCAGACGGCGAAAGCCCCTGCCTGCCATACGGAACCCCCTAACGGGATTTTTCGTTGCTTCCCGTGTCTTCTGTCGTAGTACAAGTATGCCGTTGTAGTACAAGTATCCCGCTGTAGTGTAAGTATCCCATTGTAGTATTAGTATCCCATTGTAGTATTAGTATCCCACTGCGGTATAAGTTTCTCGTGTTTACTTCCCTCAAAATGTAACACTCTTCTTATGTTAACGTTTTTCGCGTAGGCACTCTTGCCCGCGATTCCGGAAGTTTTTACCCTGTGTGTAAAGGTCGAACCGGGAGCTTTTCTGCCGTGTTGCCCCTGTTTAACGCACTCAAAACCGCGACTCAAAAGAAGTTGTTCAAGTCGACAAGTATCGGGAGAAAACGATTTTTTTGGAATTTTTGCCTGTCCGTAACATTTCACGCTTGACATGGGTCGGAATCGACATAAAATATAAAGTACGCTGGTAAACCTAATATTTATATATAAATTATTTGCCAAGGTAAATGGATGACAGAAAAAAAATCGCTTATGCCTGCGGCTGAATTATCGATTCGGTTGATTAAATTGTTTGCTTCAGAACAACGGCCATTGCGGCTGAATGAGATTGTCGAGGGACTGGATACGAATCAGGCGACGACCATTCGGCTTCTTTCTGTTTTCGAACAACAGGAATGGGTTCAGCGAATCGGGGCAAAAGGACCATATCGACTCACTTACCTGCCGGTATATTATATAGGACAAGCGTTGAGCGGCAGTCGGCTGGCGACGCTTGCCACTCCGTTTATTGAGAAGTTGACAAAACAGATAAATTGTATGGCCGTGCTTTCTGTTCCGGATGAACATTTGGTTACGTGTGTCGTCTGTGAAAACGCAAGTCATCCGATTCGGGTTTCGTCGGAGGTCGGATGTCAGTATCAGTATCACAGTGACGCGGCGGGAAAAGCGATTGTTCCCTGGATGACACCGGAATTCATTGATCGCATTCTTTCGGAAGACCTGCAAAAACACAGTAAAAATACGATCACGGACCCGGTAAAACTTCGTAAAGAATTTGCCCGGATTCGCAAGCAGGGTTATGCGCTCGATATAGAAGAACACTATCAGGGAATCATTTGTCTTGGCGTTCCGGTCTTCGATCATCATAACCAGTGCGTTGGTTCGGTCACGATCGCGTCGCTGACATTTTACGACACGCCACAAACGCTCGTGACCAACAAAAAAGACGCTGTCATGGCCGCGGGCGAATCGATCAGCCGCCTCATGGGGTACGCCGGTCCGTATCCGGCATCAGAATCACTTCTTGATCAATGAGAAAGGACAACATCGAAATGAGCAGAGTAACACGACGAATATTTCTGAGCCGGGCCATGACAGGAGCCGGGGCGGTTGCCCTGCCGCTTCTTGTCACGGGCAAAACCCTCGGACTCGACGGGGGTGTATCGGCCAACGAACGT
>JAQVID010000133.1 GCA_028695865.1 Thermoguttaceae bacterium
CTTCGCGCCAAAGCTGAACGCGTTCAGTGGAATCCCAGCGACATCCTTGAATCCCTCGGGTTTGGCCTGTTCTGACTTTGCAATCCTCCTGACTCCCCGATTGAGAACGGACAAAAGCAACGGATCAAGGTCTTCCCGAACACCAAGAGCAAAGTCCGTTTCAAGTATCGGAACATATTCCGAAACAAGTCGATTACTCATGTCTTCATAAACGGCGTACTCGGCACTGCGGGTAAAAAGATAAGCGGCGTCGCTTGTTGAACTCATGATGTCCTTCACCAGGTCCGAATACGAGTCACAGTATCGGACTTTTGTATCGGCGGGCAAAATATCGCGAAAAATCTCTTCCGGGCAATCGTTTTTCAGCAGGGAAACCGTGCGTATGGCGCTACCCGCGTGTTTGTCCCGAAGTCGCGATATCGAAGCGGCAAAAAAAGGTTGGCTCAGTCTCATCTGCTTTTCTTCCGCAAGTCGTAGCCCCAATATCATGTCGAACACAATATCGACGTCGGGCGAAAAACGCTTGGCTTCGTATTCTTTTCGTGATTCCACGGGCACAAATTGGAACTCAAGCCCGGTACGTCGAGACAATTCGTCCGCGTATTCTTTGAAGAGACCGCGATATTGACCGTTTTCCAGCCAGGAAAAAGGCTTGCGGTCCGGATTAAGGATAACCGAAAAAACTTTGCCCGTTTTTTTCGACTCACTGATAAAATCGGATTCCTGGGACGAAAACGGGATGGCACCACTGTTTTTGTGCTCATAAAAAACAGGGGTTAATTGATTTTGCGTATCGGGCACATGCGACTCAAGTTTCTCCGTACCCCACGCAAGCCCATTTAGGAGCAATTGATCATTTTTCCAGACGGCAAGTTGCAGGCAAGACGGCTTGAATTGCTCATGAATCCACTCATTTCCCCGGGAAGCAGGTATACTGCCGGAGACGGCGATTGTTTTCTCGCCTTGGCAAGTGTTTGCGCACGACTGCCGCAACAACAATCCGTTACACAAAATACAAAGCATTATCCCGAAAAACACAAATCGGACGACACAGGGATTCCCTGCCGGATATTCCCATATCATTCCTCCGGGACGAAGGTCAAGTCTTGAGTTCCGCCTTATGACAAAGGCTTTGGCTTTCATGCAAATTACCTCATATCTGATAACACAATATTTTCATTCGCGCATTCTATACCATCACTATTTATCGTGAACCATGAACTTCATTCCATCCGCGCAAACAAGGACGCGATGCCACGCTCAAAAATCGGTGAGAATATCTGCTTCCCGCTCTGCTCAAATCATTTGGAATTTAGCGTAACAAACTCTATTCATGAAATCGCACACCATCCCGCCCATCCGGACTGGATGGCTGTTATCACAAGGCACGATAAAAAATCATTCGGATATCGCAACGAACACTTCGCAGCGAACACCTTGAACACAGCATGTCTTCACGCGACGGGGGCAATCCAACAGGCGTTTCGAATCGCGGGCACCGGCAAGTTTTTGACAAGCGGATACCACTTTGTATAAATTATATCACGAACTTTCATTTTGCTCAACAAATAAGCTACTGTTTTTTCTTTTTTTTCGAGAATTTTTTAGATTATTGTCTGACTTTCAATTATACCTACCACTATCAGATAATTACTGCAATATCATATTTCCGTATGTTTACAAAGACTTATTTCATCAACGATATTTACACATTTTGTCTTGAGAGCGACGCTCGCAACGGTAAAATCATTCTATTCTTTATACAAGAATACATTCATTAAACAAAAAACGACAGGCTCTCGTCACGAAGCCTGTCGTCTCATGGAAAAATCTCCAAAGCAAGGAGGAATATTACTCTCTTTCCGGGAAAAATGAGTATCTCTTGCAAAGACTCCGGCGGTGACCAGTTTATCATGGTGTTTTTGCACACTGTCCCGCCGCGTCCCCAAAAAACTTGCGGCGGCATAACGACCGGCTGATTCTTTTCCCGCGTCGGTCCCTGATTGTCGCCGGTCGGCTGATGTTACGAAATCAAATCGGACCATGTTGCCCGCGAAGTGAATTTGACCAATGACCTCGGGCACAACTTTCTTCTTTTATCGGAGTCCCTTTCGAGCAGGATCAAAACTGATACGCTATACCGACGTTTCCTGTATGCAGGCCTTGCCTTCCGCTTACCATGAAGTCATAGCCGCCGAAAATCGTAAAGTTGTTTTGGGTCAAATGGCCGCCAACACCAAGATTGCACCAGTCACGGCCCAGATCGACACCACTGACCGTGTACCCGGCATTCCCCGCGTAATTCGATTGATTCGGATTGCTAAAGCTGCTGTTCACGGTTCCATGAGTATCACCGTATTCATGAATCCATGAGGTTTGCAGGAACAGATTGCCTGTTCGGCTTTCCCCTTCGAATCCCCAAAGAAGACGTCCTCCGAATTCGGTTCGCCAGGAATCATAATCGGATTCTGCCACATGAAGAGCCGTGGCCCCTTCGCCGGTTTCGTTAAACTCATTGGTATCAAGCGAAAGATACTGGAAGGCCCCAAACGGCTGGAACACGGAATTTCTCAATGGGCAATTGAATCCTTTTTCGATACGAAACGCCCATTCATTGCCTGATGTTTTGGCGGTATTGGTTCGGCCGAGGAAGGTGATATTTCGGCTCATACTGAAGTTATCCCAACCGTAATTAAAATTACCGAACAAATAACCACTTGTGGTATGGTGAACGAAATAAAGTCCGGCCTTGTAGCTGTCGGAATTGGCCTGTTCGTTGAGGCCGTTTACCTGGTATTCCGTATCGCCAAAGGCAAAGAATCCGCCGAGTCGGAAATTCGGAGTAAAGCTGCGGTCTCCGCCGACAAGCACGCCGCTTACCGAATAATCGCCGCCAAACGCGTTACCGTCACCGTTGGCATAGCCATCGACACCATAAAAACTTCCCCACATATTCAAGCCGGGGCACGGCGACGCACCATTTGCGCAGCACGAATCTTTGCGTTCGCCACAGCAAAAAACGTCTTTCGGTCGCAAATAATTGGCCAGGGTATTATTGACAATACTCATGTTTTGGACTTCCATGGTCGCCATGGAACCATAAACGGCACCATCCATTTGAGACATTGCGTACCGCGCGGCAGGGGTAATTTCTTCTGTCGGACTTAAAGCGTCGAGCCGCAGGAGGACTTGTTCCAAGTCGCTGCCCGGAACGGTTGTCATGCCAATGTCGTCCAGATAATTTCCGAACTGCTTCTGATTCCAGGTTGTTGCGCCGGGACCATATTTTCGGGCACGGTCGATCAAAAGAGAATACGTTTGAGCATCATATGATCCGTAAGCCTTCAAAAGCGGATTAAGCGGATTGACTGGTTGAAAATCAACGGCCAGTTCATTCGTTACCGTTAATTCGGTCGAAGTCAGGAAGGTGAACTTGTCCCCTGCCTTGTAATCGCCGGTTCCGCCCGAGACGTCGTTCGCGACGAGGGTTCCTCCGTCAACAATCGCTTTACCACGGACCGCATACGTTCCGACACTGCCGTCGGTGGAAATATCGATCTCAAAAGTCCCGCCATTATTGGTCAGAGTTCCCTGATCAACCACCATTTGGGAGGAACCGGTAAGTTTTAACGTTCCTCCGTTATTATTAACGTTACCCAATACTTGGGCAACATCTTCCAATGTTCCGGAATTGGTCAGCGATGTTGTCGAAATTTTTTCGACATTGGAAATTGTCGCCGAATTGATCAGGCCGCTTCGCGCATCCAAGACAGTGGTAACATGTGAAATCGTTCCGCTATTGGTCATGAGCCCGACTGAAGTGATCGTTTTCAGATATTCCATTGTCCCGAAATTATCTACTACCCCGAAATTATCTGCTGTCCCGGAAACGTCAAGAGAATCGACCTGGCGGATCGTCCCGTGATTGGTCAGTGATTCGCCGCGAACGTTGATACTGTCGATCGAGACCTCTGTTCCATCGATTGAACCCAGTATTCCATCGTTGGTCAAACTGCCCAAAACGGTTATTTCTCCCATTTCCTTAATTTCACCGTTTACGCCATTGGACAGATCGCCTCCTGTGGAAAAAGTGTTTGCCCCGTCCATAAGAGCGGTTTGCCCGCCGTCAGCATAATTATTCACGTCTCCCGCGACGATAATCGTTCCGTCAGTACCTTGAATGGTTCCGTTTCGATTGACCAGGGCGCTAAAGTTCAGGGCTTCATTCCAGTATATGGTTCCGGTATTGGTAAATGCGCCAATAGTCGAAGCGTCAACACGTTCGATGGGATTCGTTTCAGACTTTCCAATTTGCGCCTTATTGGTAAATGTCAGTTCGGACGCTGGTCCGAAAGTCAGTCCTGTATAAGTATCAGTGGTATCGGGATAGACTTCTCCGGCCTCAAAATAGTTTCGGCTGGTATCGGACTGGAGAGTAACAACGCCGTCTGCGTCCGGGATAACATGGGGTGATTGGGCCCAAAGAGAATCGTTTGCTCCGCCATGCCATGCCAAAGCTCCCATCAGAACCCACAAAGCGAGCCTGTTTCGCGAAGTTCCGCCTGTTTTGGAAAGACGGTCAACGTTTCGTTTGTTCTTTTTCATCGTTTACTCCCTTAAACTGTTCTTTTTCCGGTCTTTTCCTGTCGACCGTTCCGTTTGGCCCCGGGTCTCCCGAATTGTCCCCAATCAAGCGCGGACAATATTGCGGTCTCGTCCGAGCCATTCAGGAGGATGAACTAAAATATTACCGATTCCAGGCTCATTCTTGCTTATGGATATTCGCGATTGCGTTTTCTCCACAGCGGCTTTTGAATAGGGAATCCCAATATTCCTTTATCCTGTTATCTGCTTGGGAAAGGTCATTTATTCAGTCTTTTAACTGTTTTTTTCGTTTTTTGCCACAAAAAAAACCACACACTTATCCATCTTACCCAGCTTAACTTGACATGGGTGATACTTTGAATATATTATATATACAAGATTATATGTCAGGTACTACACGTCCGGGGTCACCTTATCGTTTAGAGCGATGATAGCAAACAGCTTTATCGTTTTTATCGTTGTGTCTCAAACTGACGTGTTTCAAACTGATGAGTGTGATGATAGACCAATCGTTCGTCCCGCGTGAACGGTCGT
The DNA here is from genome assembly GCA_028695865.1 of Thermoguttaceae bacterium. Lineage (GTDB taxonomy): Bacteria > Planctomycetota > Planctomycetia > Pirellulales > Thermoguttaceae > JAUNBG01. The sequence continues at coordinate 5,140 of JAQVID010000133.1, forward strand.
TCCTGTCCAGGCCTCTCTGGTACCTGTTTGTTGAACAATGTCGTCAGTAAGAACGTAAGCATTGTGAAGCAGCGTATCGCGAAGAATAGAACAGCCAACCCCCTTTTTTCCTCCGTACATCATAAAAAAAGAAGGAGTATACCCCATGAGATTATTTTCCGAGCTTTTTGGAAATCGCGTCCCGGTCAAAACCAAGAACGTCAATAAGGGCAAGGGAGCCGAACATTCTTCCAGACGCACAGGAGGACATTACCGAAAATTGCGGCTCGAATCGCTGGAAGAGCGGCAGCTTCTGGCCGTTTGGACGGTCAACACAACGGCGGACGTCGCTCCCGAGGCATGGTCTACTTCGGACACCGAGGTCTCACTGCGGGAAGCGATTACCCAAGCTGTGTCGGGCGATGAGATTAACTTCAATATCGCCGGGGAAAACTTAACCGAGGCCCAGCGGACGATCACGCTTGACGCGACATTGGGACAGCTCGTAATTGACAAAAATCTGACGATTAACGGTCTCAACACCGGCGATACGGCGGCCAATATCATTCTCGACGGCGGCGACCTCTACGATGGAACGACCGTCACGGAACATTCCGGCGTTCGGATCATGAACATCGCCGCAGGCACGACCGTGTCGCTTACGAATTTGACTTTCCAGCACGGGTATTTCAGCGATACCGACGTCGGCGGCGGCGCGATTTACAATCTCGGAACGCTGACGATCTCCAATTCAACGTTCACCGGAAATTCGGCCGACTGCGACGGCGGCGCGATTAGCACCAAAGGGAATCTGACGGTGACCAACAGCGTCTTTAGTCATAATTCGACGGTCCTGTCTAGTAAAAGCGGCGGCGCGGTCAACGGCGCAAATAACACCTCCGCGCTCATGTCCTTTGACAACTGCGTCTTTTCTCAAAATTCGGCGGGGTTCGGCGGTGCGATTTGCAGTTACAAATTTAATCAATCCATAACCAATTCCACGTTTACCGGTAATTCAGCCAATGGCGGCGGTGCAGTTTATAACAGTACAAATTCGGTTGGGACGATCACGAACTCCACGTTTACCGGCAATTCGGCCAGCACGAGTGGAGGGGCGATTTACAACAACAAAATCTTGAGAATCGCGAATTCCACCATTACCGGAAATTCGGCGGGGACTGATAGTCTCAACTACGGCGGCGGGATTTACAACCCTGGTGAGTCCCTTTATTTGCTCAATAGTATTGTTGTCGACAATACGGCCGGGGAAGGTGTTCAGGATACTTATACGTTGTACGGCAATACATACTACACCTACGCCTACTATTCCCTCTTCGGCAAGGTGGTGAATATAGGTAGCGACAAGCTTTTTACCACTTCGGCCGAAACGAGCGTCGGTAAAACCGTCGCCTATATTTTCGCCAATGTAACCGACGGCAAGGCGGTCGCTTCGACAAAGACCGTAAACGGCGTCACACAAACATATTTCGACTTGAAGACCGGCGGCGACGCGTCCGGAACGGGCGCTTTCACGTGGCATAACACCGACTGGACGGCGGTCGCTTATTCATCGACGAAAACGAGCGAACCCTTCTATATTATAGAAACAACCGGCGCGGATACAATGATCGCAACCGACCAGATCGGCAACACGATTCCCGCCGCCGCGAGCCGTGGGGCCGTGATTGTAAAAGAAGCCCCCTCGGTAATCGTGACGACCACCGACGACGTCGTGGACGAGTATGACGGCTTGATTTCGCTGCGTGAGGCGATTGCCTATGCCGGTGCAGAAGAGTTGGGTTCCAACATTACCTTCAATATCCCCGGGGCAGATTTGACCGACGCCCAGCGGACGATCACGCTCGCCCCCACTTTGGGTCAGCTCGAAATTTCCAAAAATCTGACGATTAACGGTCTCAATACCGGCGACACGGCGGCCAATATCATTCTCGACGGCGGCGACCTCTACGATGGAACGACCGTCACGGAACATTCCGGCGTTCGGATCATGAACATCGCCGCAGGCACGACCGTGTCGCTTACGAATTTGACCTTCCAGAACGGGTATACCCTCTATGATAGTGCCGTCACGAACAGCGGCTTCGGCGGCGCGATTTACAACGCTGGCACGCTGACGATCTCCAACTCCACTTTTACCGGAAATTCGGTGAGCGGAACGGGCTTACATGGGCGCGGCGGCGCGATTGCCAACGCCGGGACACTGACGGTCTCCAATTCCATGTTCTCCGAAAATTCGGCGAGTGATCAAAACAGTTCCGGCGGCGCGATTTATAACTACGACAGCGGCACGCTGACGGTCTCCCATTCCACGTTCACCGGAAATTCGACGTATTGGAACGGCGGCGCG
>JAQVID010000134.1 GCA_028695865.1 Thermoguttaceae bacterium
GTTTCGCCCAGTGGTCACGACGATAAAACGCTCTCCGGATTGACCGGATGTGTCAGCGATTTGATTGGTCCCAACGGCGCAAAAATCGACGCGAAAGATATTGAACTTCGCTATGCCTATTATCATTTCGTCAGTTGCCCCACTGATCGCACTGGTATCGTTGGATACTGGCCGGACGCGCTGGTTCCGCTCGACAAAGGAGCCGATGGTCGCGGCGCTCCGCTAACGATTGCTCCCGGTTGCAATCAACCCGTTTGGCTGACTGTTCACGTCTCCTCGCAGACGCCTCCCGGAAAGTATCGCGGTACCGTATCGCTCAAAGACGCTTCCGGATCGTTCAACGTTTCAATTCCTTACGAACTCAAAGTTTGGAATATTGTTCTGCCGGAAAAGAATACGCTGGCAACGGCTTTTGGTCTTTCGGAAGGAACCATTGCCCGATATCACAATCTTAAAACACAGGAAGACCGCCGCGCCGTTTGGGAAATGTATTTGGAAAACTTCGGCAATCACCGAATCAGTCTTTATACTCCGGCTCCCTTCGACGGTCTTCACGTCAAATGGGATTTCAGCGCGACTCCGCCCACCGTCGAAATTGACGCTCAAGCGTTCACTGCGGAAATGAAACGCATTTTCGCAAAATATCATTTCACAAACTTCCGCTGTAACATTGATGGTTTGGGCGGAGGAACATATGAAGGACGTTCCAACCCACGTCTTGGCAAGTTTGCGAGCGGCACTCCCGAATACAAAGCTCTTATGGCCGACTACGGTCGCAAATTGGAAAAGACGCTCAAAGACGCCGGCTTGCTCGAAGCCGCTTATGCTTATTGGTTTGACGAACCAGACCACAAAGATTACGAATTCGTCGCCCATGGCTTTGCGACACTGAAAAAATATATGCCAGGCGTTGCTCGAATGTTGACGGAAGAACCCAGCGACGCCTTGAATGAACAGTTGGAAAAACTCAATGGAACGCTTGATATCTGGTGCCCGGTCAGCAGTAATTACGATCAGGAACAAGCCGAAAAACGAATGAAGAAAAACGAGCGTTTCTGGTGGTATGTCTGCTGCGGACCAAAAGCTCCTTACTGCACGCTCTTTATTGACCACCCGGCGACGGAACTTCGTGTCTGGCTCTGGCAGACCATGGAACGCGGTATCGTCGGTAATCTCGTTTGGGCTTCCAACTACTGGACCAGTCCGACTGCCTTTCCGGACAAGGCGCAAAATCCTTACGAAGACCCCATGGGCTATGTTTCCGGTGGTCCCAAAGGCTCAAAACGACACTGGGGGAACGGCGATGGCCGATTCGTTTATCCGCCGTTGGCCGCCGCGCAGCCCGGCCTGAACGATGGTAAACCGATTATCGAAAAACCGGTCAGTTCCATTCGTTGGGAAATGCTCCGCGAAGGAATTGAAGACTATGAGATGCTCGTCATACTGAAACAACTCGTTAACAAGGCAGGCGACAAAATAGACCCGGCAATTAAGAAACGTATCGACGCCTTGTATGATTTCAGCCCGATCACAACCAAGGCGACAGTCTTCACCAAGGTCCCCTGCCCTATTTTCGAAAAGCGGCGTGAACTCATGAAGCTGATCGTTGAGCTTCAAAAGTGAACCTTTGAATGTCATACAAGCCAGGTTGCTCTTGCCGCGACCTGGTTTTTTAGACCTTATTTCTTTGTCACCGTTCTCGGTGATTTTATACACATTGCTTCGACTTTCCGCGTAGAGGGACGAAAACCGCTTGCGCGGTTGGATTTTTGGAAAACCGGCGTTGGCGTCAAATTTGCGCGACTCAATTTAGGGTAGGATGAAAATTTATCAAGCCCGTATATGGAGCGAGTGAAACGAGCGCAATTAGGGCCAGAGCGGTTCGAATTCGTCCCAATATTCCGCAATTCCGGTCGTGCGAGACCGGGATTACGGAATTGGATTTTTGGGGAATCGCATAGCAGGGGTACGGCCTGACGGTCGAACACCTGCCTGTCATACGGAAACCGCTTGCGCGGTTGGAATTCTTTTAGCAAATGCCATACGATTTCGACAATTGCACAACAGGGGTACGGTCTGACGGCCGAACCGGGTGCCTGCCATACGGAAACCGCTTGCGGGGTTCTCACCCGCTTGCGTGGGATCGTGTTGGCACGCAATAAAAAATCACTCTTCCGTAATTCCGGGAATGCGGAACTTCTTCAGATATTCGATAATCTCCGCCTGAACAACCGGAGCAACTTCATCAATATTGCCGATATTGCGGCACACGCGATCAATCCAGTCGGCGACTTGTCGCATATCGTCTTCTTTCATGCCCATACTGGTGAGAGACGGGGTTCCGAGCCGAACACCACTGGTCACGAACGGCGAACGCTGATCGCCCGGCACCATATTGAAGTTGCCGATAATTCCGGCCTTGGCAAGTGCTTTTGACGCGTCTTTACCAGTGAATTCTTCCTTACGGAAGTCGAGTATAAGCAGATGAGTATCCGTTCCGCCTCCCGCCAGCGCATGACCTTTTTCCAACAGAGCAGAGGCCAACGCCTTGGCATTGAGCACGATTTGACGACCGTAGTTTTTGAACTCTTCTGTTCCGGCATATTTAAACGCGGCCGCCATTCCGGCAATGATGTGCATGTGTGGTCCACCCTGGAGACCCGGGAAAACCGCGCGATCAACACGTTGAGCCAAATTAAATTTGCTTGCCGCGTGATACTTGTCGTGATAACGGTCTTCAATTTTCGACAACAGGAAACCGGCTCGCGGACCACGGAGCATTTTGTGCGATGTACTGCTGACAATATCGCAATACGGAACAGGACTGGGATGAACGCCCGCGATAATAAGCGCATTGATATGAGCAATATCGGCTACCAGATACGCTTCGATCTCATTGGCAATATTGGCAAACGCTTCGTAATCGAGCATGTGCGGATAGGCGCTTGTTCCAACCCAAATCATTTTGGGACGCTCACGAAGAGCGATTTCCCGAACGTTATCCATATCGAGCTTACCGGTTTGCGGATCAGGACCATAAGGAACTTGCACATAATCCTGACCAGAGAAACTGACCTTCCAGCCATGGGTTAAATGTCCTCCTTCGGAAACAGGCATGCCCATGATATGGTCGCCCGGCTTGAGTATCGCGCGGTAGACCGCCTGATTGGCAGGAGAACCGGAATACGGCTGAACGTTGGCGTGTTCGGCACCGAAAAGAGCTTTGGCCCGATCACGTGCCAAATTCTCAATCTGATCGGTAAACTCGTTTCCTTCATAATACCGGGCCCCGGGATAACCTTCGCAATATTTGTTTGTCAAAATCGATCCGCACGCTTCCATAACATCCATGGAGGCATAGCTTTCCGACGCAATCATCTTAAGCGTCGAAGACTCGAACTGAGCCTGTTTTTGAATAAGGTCGTAGATTTCACGATCATGCTCTTTCAGATGAGGATAACGTTCGTTCTTACTCATGGCAGATTTTCTTTCGTTCATTAAGGATATGCAATAACATAACAGATTCCAACCCCGGCTCCTGACGCGAAACCGTTTAAAAAACAGAGGCTCCGAATTCCAAGACCGGACTTCGTAAACCGCCGTTCCATTTAACTTTTATTCTACCCGAAAGCAGTCAGTGCGAAAGGGGGACGAGAATAATTAGCCATAAGGAATCAGGTGCCATGAATTTCGAATTCATATCATCGCGTCGCTTGACGATGATTCATACGAACATCGGCCAATCCATGGAGCGGTAAGCTAAACACGGCAGCACAGAAATCAGTGGGGCAAATCGGCTTGAGCGCAAAAAAACAGCGGCCTTGCATAATACAAGACCGCTGTCTGTTTGAAGTAAGAAGAATCTCCGGTAATTCGGAAATTGCAATAACTTACGCGAAATGCGAGAACGCTTTGTTCGCTTCGGCCATACGATGGACGTTTTCACGTTTCGTATAAGCAACACCTTGCTTGTTATAGGCGTCCATCAGTTCGGAAGCAAGTTTGTTTGCTGTGGTTTGCCCCTTCTTTTCGCGAATGGCACCCAGAATCCAGCGGATGCACAACGACTGAGCACGCGTCGGTCGCACCGGCATCGGGACTTGGTACGAAGCACCACCAACCCGCTTGGAACGAACTTCAATCGCCGGCTTAACGTTTTCGAGCGCTTGAGTAAAAACTTCGAGCGGTTCCACATCGCTGACCTTGCCTCGAATAACATCCAAAGCATCATAAAAAATCTTTTGGGCGGCCGTCTTTTTGCCATCCCACATAAGGCAATTGATGAACTTGCTTGCCAGAAGCGACCCGTAAACCGGATCACCTTTCATTTGTTTTCTACTTGCAGTAATACGACCCATTTTTTTCTTTCTGAAAAATCAGTAATTGTTTGTATGATTGAGGTCCGGCAAAATAATTGAGGTTAACCCGGGCCTGTAAATTCGACGTTTGTCACGACCGTTCAAGCAGCAACCAGGATTCCGTAAAGAACACGGTTGCACTGCCAAAAGAACGTTTGTTATTATTTTTTCTTGGCCGGAGCGCCAGCGTTCTTTTTGGCTCCGTAACGGCTTCGGGCCTGCTTACGTCCATCAACGCCCGTGGCATCAAGCGTACCACGAATCACCTGATAACGAACACCAGGAAGGTCACGGACACGACCACCTCGAACCAGAACGATCGAGTGTTCCTGCAACTTGTGCCCTTCGCCCGGAATGTATACGGTGACTTCTTTTCCATTGGAAAGACGCACACGGGTAATACGCCGCATGGCGGAGTTCGGCTTTTTCGGCTGCATGGTACGAACCAACAGGCAAACGCCACGCTTCTGAGAACAGGCTTCCAACACAGGCGTTTTGCTGTTAATGTGCTGCTGCTTGCGATTTTTTCGCACTAATTGATTAATTGTCGGCATTGATGACTCTCAATTTTTCTAACCCGGGCGGAAGCGGCTGCTTTCCGCACATATACGGACACTAACGTAAAATACAAACATACTCAGACCAAAACGGCAAGTATGACCTATATAACATAACGGAAAAACGGGTTGTGTCAAGGAGCCCTTGCCATTTTTCCCCGTTTAACCGGTTTACCGCCTGATTACTGCGGTTCCTTTTCCGATTTTTCTCGTCCTCGGCATTCGACTTCCCGCTCCCCGCAAACAAATAAAATAAGCTCAGCGAAATACCCTGCCGGAATAGCACAACACCCACCCAACATGCCCGTGGAACACCTCTGCTGATTCTCAAAGGCGATCCACAAAGCATAACACGGTCAATTTCATTCTTTGAAAAGACTGCTGGAGGTCTGCGAATCATTGTCATCGTCGTCGTCAACCGGCAGGAACGAAGCAATACCATCGTCGAGCGTCTGTTCCGGAACATCTTCCATGAGTGGGAACTTCCGAACTTCTTCCGCCGCCTGCGGACGAAGCGATTCACTCAGCAAAGCATCCGGACGATAACGCCATTGGGCTTCCTGATACTTGTGGAAACCGGTTCCGGCGGGCACCAGTCGCCCGAGAATCACGTTTTCTTTCAAACCGACCAAATTGTCAACCTTGTACGCAAGGGCAGCTTCCGTGAGGACTTTCGTCGTTTCCTGGAAACTGGCGGCGGAAATAAAGCTTTCACTTTGAACGGCCGCTTTCGTAATACCAAGCAACTGGGTCGAAGCTGTCGCCTTGGTCGGAGCCGTTGATTGGGCAGGACGCTGCTTTTCGGCTTCGAATTGCTGATTCTTTTGCTCGAAAATCACCCGAGGAACAATCTCGCCGGTTTGGAAATCCGTGTCGCCCGGATCGGTTATCTTAACACAACCATCCAGTTCACGATTCTTTCTGCGGAAATAAAACTTGTCAACCAGATCGCCTTCGAGAAGATTGGTATCGCCACCGGAATCGATTCGAACCTTGCGCAACATTTGAGCAACGATAATTTCAACATGCTTGTCATTGATCGTTACGTTCTGCACGCGGTACAAATTTTGAATTTCGGAGGTGAGGTAATCCTGAACCGCTTCCTCGCCGCAAATACGCAAAATGTCATGCGGTACCGAAAAACCGTCCGTAAGCGGCTGTCCGGCCTTCACTTCATCACCGTTGATAACGTGAATATGCTTGCCATTGGGGACTTCATAAATACGCTCAATATCGCCTTCCGCTTCAGTATGACCGTGTATGATCAACGTATTCTTGCCGTGACGCTTTTCGCCTCGCGTTACCACACCATCAATTTCAGCCAGAATCGCAGGGTCTTTGGGCTTACGCGCTTCAAATATTTCCGTTACTCGCGGAAGACCACTCGTAATATCTTGCGTTCCACCCGCTCCTCGCGGCGTTCTCGCCAAAACGGTTCCACGCTCTATTTCCTGACCGTCTTCAACTTCCAACTGCGACTTGCCCGGCAAATAATAGTCTTCAACGTTGTTACCCGAGGCGTCCGTAATGAACAGCCGCGGATGACGATCGCCTTTGAGCTCGCTGACCGTACGCCGCGATTGACCTGTTACCGGGTCGATCACGATTTGAACCGTGTCGCCGTCCACAATATTATCAAAATGAATCGTACCAGGCGTCTTGGCCAACAGCATTTTACTGTGCGGGTCCATCTTGCAAAGCGGCGAGCCTTTAACAACTTCATCACCCTCGTGAACAACAAGCGTAGCACCTTCCGGAATGGGATAGGTTACACGGGATCGCCCGCGCGCATCGCAAATATCGATACCGGCGTCTGACTTGCATGCCAGAACAATGAGTCCGCCATGCAGCGGGTTGTCAATCACTTCCATTTTGGTGAACTTGACGAAACCGGGATATTCGGTTCGCATTTCGCTTTCTTCCGCCGAGTGCGCGGCCGCTCCACCGATGTGGAACGTTCGCATGGTCAACTGCGTACCAGGTTCACCAATACTTTGAGCGGCAATGATCCCAACGGCCATGCCTTCTTCGACAAGCTTGCTGGTCGACAGGTCCATACCGTAGCACAGAGCACAGACGCCCAATTCGGCTTCGCAAGTCATGGGGCTTCGCACACGAATTTTTTCGATACCCAGTTCTTCGATCTTGCGCGCGATCGTCGAGGTAATCAACTCGTTTTCGCGAACGATTACTTCGTCGGTACAGGCATTGGTAATATTAACGCGTGAAACACGACCACGAACGGAATCGGCCAACGACGTCTTTTTGTCGCCCTGATAGGAAACGCCTTTCATAATACCCATGGTGGTTCCGCAGTCATGCATCGTCACGACGAAGTTTTGGGCAACGTCGGCAAGCTTACGGGTAAGATAACCGGAGTCCGCTGTCTTAAGAGCGGTATCGGCCAAACCTTTACGGGCACCGTGAGTCGAACTGAAGTATTCCAGTACAGACAAGCCTTCGCGGAAGTTCGCTTTTACCGGAGCCTCAATGATCTTGCCGTTAGGCTTGGCCATAAGACCACGAATACCCGCCAACTGACGAATCTGCTCGGT
>JAQVID010000135.1 GCA_028695865.1 Thermoguttaceae bacterium
GGAGCAGGCGTCGCGGGAGTTGCTGGTCTTGCGGTTCCCGGAGCGGGTGTCGCGGGAGTTGCTGGTCTTGCGGTGCCCGGAGCGGGTGTCGCGGGAGTTGCTGGTCTTGCGGTGCCCGGAGCAGGCGTTGCGGGAGTCGCCGGTGTTGCGGTCCCCGGAGCGGGTGTCGCGGGAGTCGCCGGTGTTGCGGTGCCCGGAGCAGGAGTCTCGGGTGTGCCCGGCGCGTTTTCTTCGTTGGGAGCCGCGGCGGGTTGACCTGGTTGTTGCTCTGCCGCGACCTTTTCATCGGCCGCCTTTTTTTCGGCCGCGGACGGAGTAGACTGCAAGGTTTCTTCCGTTAACGTTGCATCGCCTTCAGCTCCTTGACCGGTTCCAAAACTCGCAAGGTTAGGTTCGTTGAAAATGTTAATGATTCCGTAAATCTCGATATGAATCGCATCGACGCCGTAGCCGCCGGTTTGGCTGATTTCACTACGACCGATTTCGATTCCACCGGAGGCGCCTCCAGGTTCGGCACCAGCCCCGGGCCCGGCACCACCACCGCCAGGAGCTCCCATTCCGGGGCCGCCGGCTCCTCCCATCTCACCACCCATGCCCATGGCACTGGCGGCGCCGATTCCGCCAACCCCACCAGGGGCAGGCATGGAAAACGAGACCGCGTTGTCAGGACAAATACGCACATGCTTAATATCAATTGGCATGGAGCAGTTGGCGCAATTGACCAGAATATCCGGAATGCGTCGCTGATCAACAACCAGTTTGAGACACACAGGCATACGATTGAATTCGGCAAACGGGGGAGCGGTTTCGGCGGGCAACGGAGCGTTAGCCGCATCCAAATAGCGTCCCAGAAGGATGTTCAGCAGAACCTGGGGTTCGGTACGCCCGGATGCTTCGGCTCTGTTCATGCCTTCGCCTCCCGGGCCTCCCCCCGCTCCTGGTCCGCCATCGCCTCCCGGGCCGCCCGCGGGTCCGGCCATTCCCTCCATGGAACCAATAGAAGAAAGTCCGGAACCGGTCAAGTCGCCAATAGGCGTCTCTATTGACTTCCAGGCCAATCCTGCCTGCTGACCAATTAACAGATTTTCGATTCGTTTGACAGGCGCGATTGTTACGTTGTCGGGAGCTTCCTTGTTTGTTTCTTCAATGACGCGAATAAGTGCTTCGTAAACCCAAAGAGATTCCTGAGCGTACCACACTTCAATCGATAAAGGATAACTTCCGGCAGGCCAGGTGGGAAGGGCATAAATTTCCGGAGACGGCCAATCGACATTTCCGACCACGCGACGACGTTCGCGATACGGCGGAAGTCCCGGCATCTTGGGGGCTTCACCCGCAGACACAACACCAACCTGACCGGCTGCTTCGGCCCCGGCTCCGGCCCCGGGAGCCCCGGCGGTTCCCGTTCCAGAAATTTCTTCCGAGGCAGGGTCAATTCCTTCGCCCGGAATGGCGACAGCCGAGCTGCCGGACGCGCCCGTGTCCATACCGGCGGCACTTCCTCGCGAACTCATAACGGGGGCACCAGCACCCATCATGTCGCCGCCCCCACCGGGGCCTCCTTCCATCCCGCCCCCCGTCATACCGCTTCCAGCACTGGTTGAGCCGTATTGAATATGGTCTTTGGGCGATACGATCATCGGATCGACTTCGCGGAAGTAAGGAACCTTTTTAAGGGCCAAAAGATTGGCTCTTTGAGCACTGTCTTCGACTTTTTTCGTTATATTGCGTTTAATATCGTACGTTCGGACTTCCTTTACACGATCGGATTCCCCTTCGGTGATAATGATATAATAAATATTTTTTTCAGTATCAACGTACACAGGATAAAAGCGTTTTTCTTCCTGAATCCATTTGTAATCCTGAACCTGATATCGGCGTCGACACACCTTTTTTAAGAGGTCCGGCAAGTGATTGCCAATGAAAAACGAGTAGTCTTCAAGCAGATATTGCTTGGAAGAAGAAGGCGCGATTGGAGCACGAAACTTCAGTTTTTCCACGATTCCCAGGAATTCGCGGGAAAGCTGTCGCGGCCAGCGGTTACGAAGCTTTTGATCGTCGTACATCAGAGTCCACGCTTCAAACACGCTTTTCTTCAAAACGTTTGTTTCAGCCTGAATGGCCTCAATGGTCTGCTGATTGGGATGAAGGGAGTTGGACGCAATCTTGTCTACAGCCGACTTTGCGTCTTCCACTTCTTTGCGCTTTGTATCGAATTTTTTCTTGATACTCGATTTGGCTCCCATCGTAATGAAAAACGCGACAACAAGAATGAGAGGGATGACTCCCCAAAAATAATGCTTCTTGATTTTGGCGAGGATGTCTTCAAACGAAACACTGCTGGAGGTGCTTGCCTTGGCCATATCTTGATCTCTTTCACCTGAAACGAAAAAGGAAAAGTCTGTCGATTTACTATTAAAAACTTATATTAAAAACAACATAAAACGGGCAAAATTCCGTTCCACAAAGAACGAAATTCCAAAGTCGCTAGGGCGTTGCCGGAGCCGGAGCACCGGGGGTGGATGCGTTGGGGGCAGCCGGAGTGGGAGCACCAGGCGCTGGCGCGTTGGGGACGGCCGGAGCGGACGCGGCGTCAGGCGTTGCCTCTGAAGGAGGCATTGCGGCACTGTCTGCCGGTTGTGTCGCGCTTCCGTCGCCTGCCGGAGCAGTCGGACTGGCGGAACCTTCTGTATTTTCAGAACCTTCCGATTGATTGGCGGCATTTTCGGCCGCGGCGGCCGCGGCTGCTTTCTTGCGAAGATCACGAATGCTCGGTGGGGTCTCTTGCCACACAAAATGAATAATAAATTCGAAACGGCGAAGATTTAAAATCTTGTCTTTACTCAATTTGCCCGCAATCATGTCAAGCCCCGGCATGCCTTGACCGGAACCAGGACCGCTTGCGTCCATACCGGCAGGGTTTCCGCCCATGCTGCCCATGCCACTCATACCAGCCATTCCGCCGCCTTTTGGACGAGTTTTGAGCATGCTTTCCATGAGTCGGGCACGCTCTTTAGCCGCCGCTTCCGGGTCCAACAGACGATATTTTTCGTCGATCACGCCCGGATTGATCAAAATGGGGTAATGAATTCCAAGTTCTTTGAATGTGACGACTTCCGTACCGGACTTGCCGGCCCGCTGACGCTCAAGACTGATAGGAAGTTCAACACTGCCATGCTTGAGATTGCGGAGGATTGTACGACGAACATATTCGGCACCACGTTCCGGATCGTTGACGTTATCGGAGTTATGGTAATGATATCCGGTAAGCTGGACGATTCGACCAGGTCCGGTGGGGCCGGGAATGAGTGCCAGTCGCGGATCGACATTGGCGACGATATTCGTTAAAGGAACACCGGTTTGAGCAGCGGCATCGGCTGCGGTACTTGAGTCGCTGGAAAGATCGGCGGAAGCCCCACTGTCAGACGGAGGAGGGGCTGCGGCGGCGCCCGCTTCGCCAAGTGTTGTGGTTTCGGGCGGAAAATACCAATACTGGGCAGGTGATACCTTTGATCCTTTTTCGAAAACTTTCGATTCAAGATCATCGATAAAGTACCAGTTTTTAGCCAAATTGAACCAGGCGGAAAGGTCGTCGATGTGCTGAACTTCGATATTGCGGATGTAAATACGTTTCTGGCGCTCAATGGCTTCGCGTTTAATCGCGGGAGCAACCCCGTCTTTCAAAATCTCGGCGCTTGGGTCCTCCGCGGGAATGGCCAGGTTGACCGCTTTAATCAATTCGAGCCAGGTGAGTCGTCCTTCGACGTTACTGGTCAGGTTTCGACCGATTTGGTCGACCGATTTGAAATTGGTAACTTCGGTACCGGCGTCGGTAATGAGTTTTTGGCTTTTTGCGGAAACCTGCTTGGCCTTGTCGAAAGCCGAATTGACACCGGGATTCTCGACATCGCTAAACGCGTATATAGATGAGAAGAACTGAACGGTGAGCGCAAGCAGCAGAAGCGCGCAAGCGGCAAGAGCCCACGGTTTCTTCGCGCTGATAATACGGTCCGTAACAATTTCCCTCGGAATAAGATTGACATCCAGAGGAACTTGGCGCAGAAGTTGTAAAGCCAATCCGTAGGCCACGCCAAAAGAGCTTGAGTTTTTGGCAAACTGGGCGTTTCCAAGTACTTCGGCACCCTGCAATTTGGTGAACTGCGTAACGACTTCGACGTCAATACCATGACTTTTGGCCAAAAATTGCCGAAGTCCCGGGAGTTTCATCGCGTTGCCATAAGCATAGATTTTGCGTATTTTTGCCCGTTTGTTGATACTGCAATAATATTTAATGGAACGGTCAACTTCAGAAAGCATGTCGTTGAAAACAGGCTTCATGGCCAAAATGACCGCCTTGGGGTCTTGACTGGTCGCCGCGTTACGCTTGATGTGTTCCGCGTTGGAGAACGTGAGCTTGAGCGACTTGGTTAACGACTTCGTGAACATATTGCCACCGATCGGAATATTACGAAGCCAAACAACAACGCCATTGGTCACGACCACTTCCGTCGTATCTGTTCCGACATTGAGCAGAACATCGAAATCGTTCAATTCGTCCAGCGGCGTTTCCATAAGTTCATCATAATCATAATGATCATACAGAAATCCGTTGTACAGAGCGATTTGGGCTCCCTGAAGACAATCGACTTCCATGCCTGCCTTGGAATATGATTCCAAGGTACGGAATGCCAGTTCACGCTTCATCGCGTACATGAAGATGTTCAGGTCAAGCGCAATGGAACCTTCGAAAATGCCGCCGACCTGACGATAATCCCAAATAACTTCGCTCAAGTCAAAGGGAAGCCACTGCTTGACTTCGTATCGAATCAGGTCGGTGACCTTCTTGGGGTCAATGGGCGGGAGCGGTTGGAATCGCCACAGCGTATTTTGTCCGGAGACCGAGATGGCAACTTTCTCTCCCTTTAAATTATTTCGGGAAAGGAACAATGCCAAACTTTCGGCCAATATCTCATTGGGATCGGCTCCCGGTTGCGACATGATTTTACTGTGCTCGATATAATCGAAGCCAATGACTTCGACCGTACCCGGTTCTGAACCCATTCGGCAACGAATCGCCTTGAGTGACGTATTACCAACATCAATTCCCCATACTACGGAATTTTTTGCCATGATGAGTATCCTGATTCGAAAAGCGAATATGTTGTTTTTACTTTTTAATTAAAACGTATTTTTCCCGTCAAAGTATCCTCTGCCTTGCCTTGCTTGCCGATGAGAAACAAGCCCCGTACAGGGTGTTCATCGGTAAGTTGGCCCGCAAAAAAGACACCTTCATTTCAAATATACACATAAACAGTTAGTTTTACAATATCTTCCTTTCGCAAAATTTCCAAAAAAAGCGGATTTTTGCCCATTGTATCCATTGTAACAGAACCGCAGTTTTTAAACAAGTTCGTTTTTAACGGTCTTTTTAATCATAACGGCATGCCAAAGGTGATTCAGTCCGTTTTTATGGTCTGGGTTGGAAAAAACGAATTGCGGCCAAAAAAAAATACGATAAAAACAGATAAGACCCTGTTCTAGGCTCGGTGCTTTTTGTTATAATAAGATAAGCAAGAGAGGGTGACAGGGAAGAAAATATTGGGTTTGCCGAAATAGTTGTTTCGGTAAACAGGAGAAATGTGTAAAATGACCGGCTTTCGAGGTTTCTTATTATAATGGACTTACAGAATTTGAATATCGACCGTGCACTTGTAGAATCGATTGTCCGCCGTATTTTGAGTGAAAAAACAGCTTTGGCTCCTGAAGGACGCCTTCCGCTGACGGTTAGTATTTCTGCCCGCCATATTCACTTGACCGATTCTGATGTTGAAACATTGTTCGGAAAAGGTAAAACGCTAACGAAAATGAAGGATTTGTATCAGGAAGGGTTTTTCGCGGCAGAAGAAACCGTGATGCTGGTTGGACCTCGAAAGAGAATGCTCCCTTCGGTACGAATTTTAGGTCCTACCAGAAAAGAATCGCAGGTTGAACTTTCGTTTACGGACGCGATTTCTTTGGGAATCGATCCTCCGGTTCGCGAAAGTGGCAAACTTCAGGGCACGCCCGGGTGTGTGCTGATCGGTCCTGCGGGAGTGGTCGAATTAAAATACGGTGTGATTCGGGCACTGCGACATGTTCACATGAGTCCGTCAGACGCCGCGTTTTACGGTGTTAAAGATAAGGACTGGATGAAGCTCCGCATTGAATCAAACGGTTGCACAACTGTTTTGGAGAATCTGTTGGTCCGAGTTGGGGAAAAGATCAAGCTTGAAGTTCATCTTGATACCGACGAAGGCAACGCGGTTGATCTGGAGCACGCAAGTAAGGTCGAACTGATTAAATAATTGTTTTGGAGAGTTAAATTCCAATTTTAGTGTGAATTTCAACGTTTGCCTCAGTTGTTCGTTTCGTTGTTCGAGACATCGCTGGCAAAATGAGGTTGAACTGAAATTTACGATAAACCAATTTTACTTTAGATCGGGAGAATAAAATGGCTAAGCCGATGGAAGCATTGGGAATGATTGAAGGAAAAGGGTTCATCGCGCTGTTTGAAGCGACGGACGCCATGTTGAAAGCCGCCAATGTGCAATTTCTTGGTTGGGATAAAGTCGGAAGCGGAATTGTCACCGTATTTATTACGGGTGATGTCGCCGCGGTGAAAGCTGCCACAGACGCTGGCGCGATGGCTGGAAGTCGTGTTGGTGAAATCACGGCGGTTCAGGTGATTCCGCGTCCCAATGGCGATATTGCGAAAGTTTTGCCCGCCAATATGATTAAACCGGCGAAATAATTATTCGTGATTCAACATTGACTATTTGTATTAACAACAATCTTATTAGTATAACAGGAATAATAAAATGAACGATGCAATCGGATTGATTGAAACCAAGGGGTTGTTGGCCCTGGTCGACGCCACGGATGCCATGGCCAAAGCGGCCAACGTTGAAATTGTTAAAAGAATTCAAATCGGCGGCGGGTTGGTTACGACCGTTGTTCGAGGCGATGTAGGTTCAGTGCGAGCCGCGATTGAAGCGGGCAAAGCTGCGGCGCAGCAAGTGGGCGAGCTCATGGGAGCACATGTGATTCCGCGTCCGGCCGAAGGTGTCATGGCCGCTTTTATCGACTGATTTTAAAACGGAACTTACGATGAAGATTTTAGTCGCAAACCTAGGTTCGACAAGTTTTAAGTACAGCTTGTACGATATGGAGGGCGAAAAGCTCCTTGCCCGGGGTAAAGTGGAGCGAATTGGCGATCCGTTGAGTCTGTGTACGGTGACGATTGGCGAAACGACCCGGCAGGTCGAAGTCAAAGTCCCCGATCACGCGGTTGCGGTTCGGCAGTGTCTTGCCCAATTGACCGATCCTGATTCAGGTTGCTTGTCGTCGCCTGATGAAGTTGGGGGAATTGGTTTTAAAGCGGTCCTGGCTAACGGTTATTCCGG
>JAQVID010000136.1 GCA_028695865.1 Thermoguttaceae bacterium
TTCTTCAGTTTTCGGTGATTCGTTCCCCGTTTACCTTCGGAAAACGGGGGGATTCAGGCCGCACAACACGAAAAATCATACACTCCTTTTTGCTTCCGATTCTTCAGTTTTCGGTGATTCGTTCCCCGTTTACCTTCGGAAAACGGGGGGATTCAGGCCGCACAACACGAAAAATCAAACAAAACAGCGATTGGGAGACCGCCGCTGCGCAATAATACATTTTCAAAGGCCTGTTTTACGCAAAATTGCGTTGCGATCGCATTGTCATTCGAGTATAATATTTCATAGTTGCAGATTGAGGCAAGAGTCGTCGCTGTTTTGGCCCTGTCGGCAGTCTGTTTCCGCTGGCCGGATTGTTCGGTTTGCTTCAAGCCGAAACGGAAAGAACGAGGTATTTATGAAAAAGCTTTTTGTTTTGTCGTTCGTACTATCTTTGTTACACGTCTTTTGTTCGCTTGGAATGGGACAAGAAAAGACTTGCCCGATTTATCCCGTACCAAAAGAATGTCAGGTGACCGGGGCAACCTGGCCGCTTCGCGCCGACGCCGTGATTGTCTTGGGCGACAAGGCGACCGAAGTTGAACGTTATGCCGCCCAACGTCTGCAAACACATGTCAAATTGCGATACAAAACGGTCATTCCGATCATTGCCGAAAAAGAAGTCTCCGCCCAATCGCAACTCTTTCTTGTGGGCTGCGTTGATTCCAATACTCTTTTGGCGAAGGAATTGCAAGGCACATTTAGTCAATCTGCCGAAAAGTCAAGCACGGCGAAACAGGGCCCCGACAGCTTTGTTATTCGCTTCGTCAAACGGGGCGACATTGAGCGGATTTGCGTTGGCGCGAACCATTCGCCCGGCGTGATCTATGGTCAGGAAGCACTGTTCGATCTGTTCGGTTACGCCCAAGAAAAGGTCGAAGGAAAAGCCAAAAGCAAAATCGTCTTGACTGTGGCAAATGTCCGCGATTGGCCGAGTATTCCGTGGCGAGGCCGTCCTCATCTGGTTCTGCGTCAACAGCTCGTCCCGGGCGTACTCGACTGCTATGCTCATTACCGAATCAATTATACCGATGTTCGCGACAACCCGAAATTCAAGGTAACCAATGTCTATCCGGACCGGGCAGCGCCCATGGGATTTCCCGCCGGTGTTCCGCTGGACGTCGTGAACGTCAAGAAAATGATTGATGAGTCGCATCGTCGGGGCATGTTCGTTTACGGCTGTGTCGCTTCAGCGGCGGAACTTCCGAGCGAAAAAGAAAACTCTGCTTTTGCCAATAAGGTTCTTGGAACATTTCAGGAATTGATTGATCTGAAAGTCGATGGTCTGTGGATTTCGTTCGACGACATTGGTTCCGGAGGTGATCCTTCCGGCATGATTCGCAAGATTCTCGCGTTTGGCAAACAGCATGGCATGACCGGTCGCAAAATCGCGTACACTCCCCCGTTGGGTGATTATCAGGTGATTGACCGCCCGTATAATCGGGAAGCGGCCAAAATACCCGAGTTCGACGCGATTCAGTGGTATTTTACCCGCGTACCTTGCAAAGCCGACGCGGCCATGGCCCGCGAAATCGGCCTGAAAATTCTGCCTGCCTGGTGGCACAACCTGGTTGGATTACGCGGTGGGTTCTTGCATAATCAGAATATCGCCGTTTCGCTTCGCGTGGGTGATAAACCTGCTTATGTCGAGTTGCAATCGTTGGCAGCCGGCTGGGGAAGTCCTGATTACGAAAAAATTCGCGACGCGGCCAAAAATACTGATAATGTCATGATTTGGGGAATTTGCGGCGGATGGCCGGAAGAGTATTTGATCGGAGCGCTCGGCCTTTGGGCCTGGGCTCCCGAAACGCATGACTGGGCTCGAACGCAGAAAGAAATATACACGTATGTCTACGGCCCGGCTTGTTGGGAAACCGCCAAAGCCTTTGACGACAAGTTGGTTGAACTCAAAACACTGTTCAATATGCCGGTTCGTAAATTTGAACCGAATAACGGTTGGCCGTGCCGGCTCAAAAACAAAGCGGATCGCGAGAAAGCTTTGGCCATGATTGACGAGTTGGACGCCATGTCGCAAAAAATTAATCAAGGCGCATCTCAAGGAAGCGCTGTGGACCAATCGCGATTGGAGAGTATTTATTTGGAACCGATGAGAACAACGGTTGATTATGCCCGACGCATGGCCAAACTCGACTATCCAGAAGAATTGTTCGAACCAATTCAGGAAAAATTGCGAATTTTATGCGATGGCGGCAAGCGTGCCGAAGCGGCGTCAGAACTTGCAAAGATTACTCCCAAAATTTTGCGCCGGGTGGGAATAATCGAAAACGAGTTGAAAGAACTCAAAGGAATCGACGGTTATGCCGCGTTCTGGCGACGTCAGGTTGAAGTCGGGTATTGGGAAGACCTGCTCGGTTTGCTCAAACCAAATAACGATTCCAAATGGAAAAAAATCATCGCGGCTCCTTTACGCGACATATTCCCGATCAAGGCTGATCAGACGCAGACGTTTGAGGCAATGACAAAAAACGTATCCGTACAGCCGGAAGGAAAGATTCTCTCGACATTGGGCCCGGAGGCCTGGTCGAAAAAGAATTGGCGTGCCCGGGGAGCGTTTGCCGTGGGGCAAATGGACATTGCCGGACGCAAGTTTATTGGAATCGGGTTTCCCCGCAGTGTTGCTTCCAAAAAAGACGATTTCGGTTCGATTTCCACGTCGGTTGAACTTCCGAAAGGCAAAGAAAAAGTATTTGCAAAGTTCTTTATCACCGATACGCGTATCGACAACATGTACCGCGGCTACAGTTTTGTCGAAATTCTTGTCGATGGCAAAATCGTTTGGTCCAATGATGTTGTCGCTAATCAGACCGGCAAGGAATGGATATCGATACCGCTTCCGTCCGCGACGAAAACCCGTAAACAATGCGAGCTTGTTGTCCGTTTGCGTCATCGCCGCGCTGTCGGAAGTTTTCCTTCCATCGTCATGGCAGGACCTGTTTATCTGGAAAAAAAATAAAGGAGTAATAAAGGGGTAATAAGGGGGTAATAAAGGGTGCAAAAAGGATCAGCGCATAAGTTCAAGGTTATCCCAACCTGGAGGCGGGTCCACATTTCCTTGCACCCCAAGGAATTTATCGCCATTTTGAAAAACACGATCCAAAGATGTTGATGCTTTTATTGTACCACCATCTTTGGTCTGGAATGTATTGCGGTCAAGGATCACATCACTCCATTTTTCCGCCATGTCAAGTGACGGTGGATCCGAAGGATCACTGGACCGATCATTCATCATGCGATCGGCGTTACGGCGATTCATTTCCATTAACTGCCGCGTTTTCATCTTAAAGTATTGGTTTTGAATCTCATTGGCATACTTTCGATTCAACATCTGGAATTCCGGACGAAGAACCGTGTTTTGTACGAACATTTCGAAAACACTTTTCCAATGATTGAATTCCTGTTCCGATTCCGCTGTATAAAGAAGAATGACCGGACAAAACCATTGAATCATTCGCGATGTTCCGGTCTTCCCCATGATATTATTGTTCACGACGGTCATTTCACAACCGATACTCATACAAAGCATTTCTATCCAATAGGTTTTTCCGTCTTGACCCACAACTTCATATCGGTGATCGGCGACCGTCCCCTCTTGGCCGTTCACGATTAGTCTGGAATTGATCGTGGACAAAATCGAGCCGAGTTTCTCCGAAGTATTCCTTGCAAAAGCCTGAGCAGTCGAACTTACCAACGCAAGCAAGTCGTTTTTAACCGGCGTTCTCTCAATGAGTTTTACGGAAGAAGCTTTAAGCAATTGATTGCAGATCCAATCGCATAACTCATCGGCACGCTTGTACCGCAGGTTTGTCGAGTAAGAACCTATGTCAACTCCATCTTGACGAGGAATGAATGGAACCGCAACCTTATCAACAAAATTTTGATCGGAGATATAGGACATGACGACCCGTTCATTGGGTGACGTTACGATCAAGGTCGCGATCCCTGGCAGGTCCAAAGAGATGTTATGCCAATTAACACTGCATGACGTTTTCCAGCCGGAGGGTACAATACTGTCGAAGACGGCAACTCCGCTTACAGGGTCCTTCAGTTTGGCTCTTTGAAAAAGAAAACTGTTCGGTGACATTCCCTCTGGAATGGATTCTTCAAGGCCCCTTGGCTTTATTCCTGAAGTTGCGTTCGAGGGCTGTTTTTGTCCATTTGGCGACGCAGAGTTTCCCGCCCTGTTTGTTCCCTCTTTATCAACGAAAACATCTTCGTCCATTGCGTTCATTGAGGTACTTTCTGCAAAGACAGACTTTTGCGTGACAGGGGGCAACATTAAGAAACATAACATCAATATACTCCGCTCGGTGAGAACAAAAATCTTTTCAAAAAGAATTCTATTTGTATTGTGTTTCATCTTGACCTTTCAATACCTTTCAATATTTAGACTTTGTCACAACGTGCCATGAAAAAAACGGACGGTTGACACCGCGTCAAACCAGACGTGTCTAAAAGGATTTTTCAAGGCATGGGCAGCAGTGTCATTTCTTTACCAAAGAGGTCTCCCAAGTTTTTTTTGCGGACTTGGGCAGAGACTTGCGTTGGTTCGGCCCTGTATACCGGGAGCGACTCGTATATCGGCAACACGTCGGCAGGCGGCTTAAGAGCAAAGTCTGTCTTGCGATTCCTCGAACAGATTCATTTTACCGGAAACTGCCATGCGTGTCAATGAATTTTCGATTCCGCATGACATTTGCTCGAATATTTTTCTTTGATCTGACGCGGCGTTCTGTCATAGAACCCTTAATGAAGGTATTTATCGCAATATACCGGTATGACATGATTTTTTCATGATCTACCGTACTGTACGGCTTGAAATTTCCCGTTTCCCGAAGGCAAATGGGGAGCGAATCACTGAAAACGTAAGCATCGGCAGTAAAAGAATCGTTTGTACTTACACGCAAGAGCCGGTACATCATCACTACAGATCAGAAGTCGCAGTTTTCTCTTGTACAGGGATACTTTACTTCGACTCCCCGGGCGTCTCCTGCCATTTATGTCCACTTACGGAACCGAAAAAGGCCGCTGCTTTTTTTAGAAATTCGTGTTCCGTTTAGAATCGGGCGTTCTCTTTTTTAACGCCTTGAGCACTTCTACGATGGCTCCGTTCTTCCTGTAATCGGGTCGGATAAAGTTCCCGCCTGAGAGCGATCACCCAGTGACGAACAGACTCGAACGTACAACCGGGCCGCTCCAGCGGTCCCGGCGACTTTCGCCCACTACACAGGGTTGGATTTTTTGGGGAATCGCATAACAGGGATACGGACCAGCGCCGCCCCCCTGCCTACCCCTTGCGAGAACTGTAAACCTAAAGTTGATACAAATGTCAACAATCGGCCTCGAAAACCGGACCTCGTCATGGTTCGTTGCCGCGTTTCATTCAGTTTTTTCCGCTTTGGCAATTGCTTCTTCCGGGGTTGCCACGCCAAACATGACTGCCAGCAGACCATCGCCATAACGCTCAAACATTTTGCACGGAATAATCATGGTCAAAGACATTGCGTTATCGAGGTCCTTTTTCATCTCCTCCTTCCAGGTTACCATTCGATATCGAACTTCACCATCGCTAAAATCCATCTCAAAGCAACCCAGATTCAGGCCGTAATTGGCCCGGGTCAGGTATTCGCTGACCGCTTGGCGTGTATCCTCGTCGACACGCAAATCCATCTGCGTATAATTAATCACGTAATCCTCCTTGACACTTAAGAGAAAGTGCACGGATTTCAGCTTTCCACCGATGTTGATTCCTCCGGTGTAAAACCCGTGTTCCTCCTTGAACTCATAGTGCCACTCTTCCTGGTCATAATACTGTTTGACCATATTCGCCAGTTCAGTTGAATAAGTCATAGCTCTATTCCTTTCCAAAAAAATTTATAATTCTCATGCGAACACTTCGCATTTCCTGTTGAGCAACAACCCGCTGCCCGTTCCAAAGTCTGTTCATTCCAAAGTCTGTTCATTCCAAAGTCTGTTCATTCCAAAGCCTGTTCGTTCCAAGCCTGTTCGTTCCAAAGTCTGTTCATTCCAAATCTGTTCATTCCAAATCTGTTCGTTCCAAGTCTGTTCATTCCAAGTCTGTTCATTCAAATCATACTTCTATCAGGTTTCCCAAATAAAAAGACCCAGGCGTACAGTACGTGGGTGTGGCATACATTCCGTCGCAGAAGAACGGTAACCACTCTCGACATGACTTTGGCTACAGGAGTACATTTTCCTTTACAAAGATATCGGAGCGATTGTTTCCAAGCAGTGATTATCACCAGTAGAATCACCGCGCCTTTTTGCTTCAGTTCGTTAAGAGACACCCACCGCGCAAGAAGGTGTAACCGCGCAGAACCAAAATGACGTAACTGGTTTCACTGTATACCTTTCCAGTACATCGGTGGGGGGGCGCTGAAGGGGGATGCGAAGTCTTTTCAATACTATATGGAAAGCCCGCATCGCACTGTGCAAAGCACGAAAAACCGTATCTGCTCAAAGGATTACCGTGGTTGTAAAACAACCGCATAACCAATTGTATTATTTGTGGTCGTGAGCGCACCAGGCTCTTTTTCAAGGGCATGTATTTGTTCATGTTGATAGTCCGGTATAATGGAAGGGATGGGTGGGGAAGAACGGGACAACGTTCACAGATGGGACACAGGTCTGGAAGGAAGATATGGTATGGGACTTCTTTCCACAAGGACCGCGTCCATCAAGGGATTGGCAGAAATCGAACAAACTGCATTCATTGGTCCCACCTGATTCGCACGATCTGCACGATCTGTATACCGGGCCCAAAACGAAAAAGTGTTTGGTCGAACGCGACTCGACACGCATGGTTGAACAGCAGAAATTTCTTTGTGATTACCTCATGATATAAACTGACATAATATCCACCGAAAAAATACAAAAATACACATTCACTCGATCACATTTTTTGATCAAAGTAATACAACAGTCAGGAGTTGATAAACACCGACCGAAATTTCCGTTAAAGATTGACTACAACATTCCGTCGTAGCCAAACATCTGATTTTCGCCGAACAATAAAGTTTACAACAAATAATAAGGATGACAACAGAAAAATTACACAACGAACGTAACAAACATGTCGTTACGTTCACGTAAAACTTCAAGCAAGCTCCGGAACAGTTGGAACCTTGGCACAACATACTTACAATTTCAACACAAATGACAGGCTTCAAATGACAGCCCGTAACCTCCAATGTTGGTTATTATAATCGACTCATCAAAATAAGTCAATCAGGTCGCAGGACGATTGCAAAGTTCTTTCGTCGACATAACCGCTACGAGCGAAAGCCGAAAAAACGAAAGGCAAACACGCCCCTCTCCTCCAATACACATAGGATACTCGACTTTTTCAGCCTTGTCAAGT
>JAQVID010000137.1 GCA_028695865.1 Thermoguttaceae bacterium
GTCTCGGACGGTCAGGACAAGAGCGCGCGGAAGCTCGACATAAGTCCTCTTCCTCGTTCTTCCGCTCCGGGATCTCCGCAAAATCTTCCTGAACCTCAACAGGAGCCGCCCGGCGCAACAAAGAGTTTTTCACCCTCCGCGACCCCGGATGAATCTGCTGCCCCGCGTATCGTTGAAGAGCCCGACGCCAAGGCAACTTTGGCTGCGATCCCTTACGCTGTTTTCAATGAGTCGTATGACCATCCTTTACGTATCTACCGAAAGAATCCCATTCGTGAAGATTGTGATTACATTGCGGATATCATTACCTTGCTTCCGCGTGGTACGTATTCTTTTGGAAAACCCGGCGACGATGTTCATGATATTTACATTCAAAAGTCTACGGACGATTGGGCTCGTTATAAACTGCATGAGACCAAAATGATTGGCTTTTCTTACGATGCCGAAAAATTCCGTTGGGATGCATCTTATACCAAATAGTTTTCGCTGAAGATATCCGAAAGAGAAAAATCCGGTTCACTGGGGCGCGATTTATTCGATTGTTTGGATAAACTGAACAAGCCTGAATCTCGACAGGGCGGGAATTTTTTGGGGATCGCTACAGGGCACGGCAGACGCCAAGCCCTGTTCACCGCGTGGAAACCGTAACCGGTTAATTCGTCCTCTGTGCGGAAAATCGTTCCACGCGTGTAATCTTGCGTCTCACTCCTGGGCGGCGAGAAAACGCTCGGCGTCGAGTGCGGCCATGCAACCGGTACCCGCGGCGGTAATCGCCTGCTTATAATAATCATCGGCAACATCGCCTGCCGTGAAGACACCCGCAACACTCGTATTTGTTCGGAAAGGAACCGGTCGCTTAATAAAACCTTTTTCCGTAAGTTCAAGCTGTCCGGCCAAAAACTTCGTGTTCGGTGTATGCCCTATGGCCATGAAGACGCCCGCGGCTTCAAGTGTGATTGTCTCAAGTCCGACGGTACTGCCAAGCGTCATTCCGGTCACGCCGTCCTTGTCATTGCCCAGAATTTCCAAAGGAACGCGATTCCAGACGATTTCAATTTTCGGATTCTTTTCGGCACGGTGTGCCATTGCTTTTGAAGCGCGAAGCTTGTCGCGGCGGTGTACCAGATAAACCTTACTTGCGAATTTTGTCAAATACTGAGCTTCTTCCACCGCCGAATCGCCTCCGCCGATAACGACAAGCGGCTTGTTCCTGAAGCGGGGTAAAGCGCCGTCGCACACAGCACAGGCACTCACGCCCCGATTTTTATATCGCGTTTCGGATTCCAGACCAAGATAATTGGCCGAGGCGCCCGTGGCAATAATTACGCTTCGGGCAAAATGCTCCTTGCCTTGCGAATCAATAAGAACAAAAGGACAGACGCTGAAATCGACCTTTGAAACGTCGTCCGAGATGATCCGCGTTCCAAAGTTCAACGCCTGTTTACGCATGAGTTCGACGAGTTCCGGGCCGGAAATACATTTACCATCGTTTGGCATGAGCATACCGGACCGCTCCTCATCCAGAGCACTCTCCAAAAAACCGGCAACATTACCGAACGGAAAGCCGGGATAATTCTCGACCTCGGTCGTCATGGAGAGCTGCCCCATGGGAAGCGTTCCGGCGGCCTGATTTTCCGCCGTCACGGCCCCTTCAAAGACAAGCGGGTCCAGATGAGCACGCGAGGCGTAAATCGCCGAGGTCCAACCGGCAGGGCCGCTTCCAACCACGATAACGTTTTCAATTGAGTCCATTTTGTCCTGTCTTTCTTTTTGTTCTTTTACTACCGATTGTCCGTTCCAAGTGATTCATTCCCCATTTGCCTTAAGAAAACGGGGGGCAGGCCGCACAACGCGAAAAATAAAGTCAAGTCGCGTGATCAGGCCATGCCTCCATCATGGGTTCTACAAGCGAAACAGACCAACGGTAAAAAGCGGAATTTTTTTCATGACCTTACATTGAGATACTGATTTCACTTGCATTCCAGTCACCCGATACAACGATTCCCCGATTGCGGGAGACAACGGGGAAACGGTCGGGAAAAATGAAACGCCGGCCGCGTCGAGATTAGTGCAGACGCATGCCCGGCTTGGCTCCTTCGTCGGGGAACGTTAAAAAGACATCCGGTCCGCCGGGACCTGACGCAACGACCATCCCTTCACTTAAGCCGAATTTCATTTGCCGGGGCTGTGAATTCGCAACGAAAATAACAAGTCGGCCAACGAGCTTTTCCGGCTCGGGATAAGCCGCTTTGATTCCCGCGAAAACCTGACGCGTATGACCTCCACCGAGCGATATCTTCAGTTTGAGAAGCTTGCGTGCTTCTTTAACCTGTTCGGCCTGGACAATGCGTCCGACACGCAAATCGACTTTGGTGAAATCATCGATAGTGATCGTTTCGGACATTGGCTCATCAATCAGCATTTGACCGGAGTCTTTCCACTGATCGTCACAGACGCCTGCGGCATCGGCTTGAACTTGTTCTTCCCCGGCTTGTACCCGGGATGCTTCTTCCAATTGTTTCGTTTCTTCTATCATTGCTTCAATACCTTCTTTAGGAACTCGGGTCATCATATATTTGTATTCATTGACGTTCGAACCAACAAGGGGCTTTTCGACATCGGACCACGAAGTAATCGGACTGCCGAGAAGCTCTTCTGTCTGCCGCGCAAGTGTCGGGAGAATCGGCGATAGATATACGACGATCTGTCGGAACAGATTCAAACCGACGGTCACGCTGTCGCGCAGACGGGCAAAGAGTTCGTCTTTCGCGGCTGGATCGGCTTGCGGATCTTTATCGAGCGCTGCCCATTGTTTGCGCAGTGTCCAAGGGGCCATCTCTTCAATATATTTGTTCGCGCGGAAACCACATTCGAGAATCGATCGCAGTGCCTTGCCATAGTCGCATTGCTCAAACGCTTCGGCAATCGTTTCAGACTGGGCAACCGCCTGCGCAAATAATCCACCGTCGTCCGGATAGACTTCTGCCAGACCGGTCAAATTCGCGAACTTCGCCGTTCTGCTTGCTATATTAACGATATTGCCCACCAGGTCGGCATTCACTTTCGCTTCCATTTCGGCCAAATTCAAATCCAGATCGTCTACATGACTACTCGTTTTGGACGCGAAGAAATATCGCAAATACGCCGGGTCGAGGTGATTCAGGTAAGTACGCGCCAAGACGAACGTTCCTTTCGACTTGGACATTTTTTCGCCGTCGACCGTCAAAAATCCATGAATATGGACTTTCCGCGGAAGCGTGAAACCGGCCATTTTGAGCATCGCCGGCCAGAAGAGTGTGTGAAAATAACAGATGTCCTTCCCAATAAAATGATGTATTTCAACGTCAGGATTCTTCCACCAGTCTTCAATATTTTCACCATGCTTCTGGCACCATTGGAGAGTGGAACCGATATACCCGATCGGCGCGTCGAACCATACATACCAATAATTGCCGGGCGAGTCTGGAATCTCAAAGCCGAAATAGGGAGCCGGACGCGAAACGTCCCAAGCATACAAGGGATCACACAAAAACTGGCCTTTGAGGAAATTGGCGACTTCGTTTTGCAGTGCTCCTGAATGTTCTACCCAATCGGCAAGAAATTCATGAAGCTTTTCCACTTCGACAAACAGGTGTTTCGATTTACGCAGTTCAGGCGTTGTTCCCGAAATAGCGCTTTTGGGATCAATCAAATCGGTTGCCGAATAAGTCGCTCCGCACTCGCAGTTATCACCATACTGATCGGTCTTGCCGCACTTCGGACAGGTACCACGAATATAACGATCAGCCAGAAAACGCTTTGCTTCCGGATCGTAGTACTGCTCAATTTCTTTTTCGACGACGAGTCCGGCCTTGCGAATTGCTTTCCAGATTTCGTCGCAAAAACGAAATGTCTCTGGCGTGTTCGTACTGCCGTAGTTGTCGAACTCGATTCCGAAATCGGCAAAATCTTTCTGATGGTCCTGGCTCACCGCGGCTATAAACTCTTCGGGAGTAATCTTTTTTTTGTCCGCCGCAATGGTAATGGCCGCCCCATGGGTATCATCCGCGCAAAAATAAAGGCAGCGATTCCCACGTAGTTTCTGGAAACGAACCCACACATCGGTCTGTATATACTCGACCAGGTGCCCGATGTGAATCTGCCCGTTGGCATAGGGCAAGGCACTGGTTACAAGAATTTTTCGTTCACTCACTGGATGTACTCCTTTCAATAGGGAGAAAGTAAGACTGTTATTGTATTCTACATGCGGCGTTCCAGGCGTCAAGGAGTCCCAAAAGTTGAGAATAAGCCAAAGAATGGCGCGCGTCATATACGTGGATATTGTACAGACAATTTTTACTCAATGAGGTGATTCACAACTCGTTTGTTTATGCACAAGCCGTTTCATCGCTTTAGGGCATTTTGTTTCACCACGTTGTCCGCTTGTGTTGTCTGGATCGCCTGAACCATCACCAAAACATTACAGAACAATGTTTTGCTGTTGAAGACGTTTGAAAGCGAGAAATCTCCGTCGTTTTCCCCGGAAAAGAGCAAGGGGAACATGCCCAAATCAAGCAGCAATACTTGTTCGACCGGAAAGGAAAGCTTCTCTTGACGCTCGCAATGGAGTATTTGCGGCAGTTCAACGGCAAGCGATTGTTGTGGAGCGTTTGAAGGCGAAATTTTTAAATGAATGGGATACATTTTCGACACGACCGTCGATTCGCCGCGAAACAGAATTTCAATCTGCTGATCATTTGTCGATTTCATGATGGTTGTTTCGAATCGATACCCTTCG
Organism: Thermoguttaceae bacterium; assembly: GCA_028695865.1. Lineage (GTDB taxonomy): Bacteria > Planctomycetota > Planctomycetia > Pirellulales > Thermoguttaceae > JAUNBG01. The sequence continues at coordinate 4,778 of JAQVID010000137.1, forward strand.
TCGATGGAGCCTTTATCAACGATATAACCGACTTTGTCTTTCGAAGAAGCAAGGTAGTCGCGTATGTATGTTTTGACCGGCGGAGCGTACACCCAACCGAAAGATTCGCCGTGTGCGACAGTATCGCGCGCAACGTTGAGTTCGCGAAAATCTGAACGGGCGGCAAGTTCCGTGGCAATTTTTACCGCGTCTTCACGAGTGGCAAGCCATCCTTGAACGTCGCTTGCTTTCACAGGGTAAGGGCGCACTTTATCGGCGACTTTGGCTCGCCAGTCCGGCAACCGCGTCGTCATGATGCGCACGGAAAAAAGCGAGTCCTTCTTTTGGGAGTCTGCGAATCGATCAATAACATTGGATACGTACTGCTGAACCTTGGGGGTATGGTAGACATAAAGATTTTCGCGAGTCGCGTTGAGAAACCCAAACGGCTTGCCATACCAGAATTTTTGCGTTGTATCGGCAAGTATCCAATTGAGGATCGTACGTTGGGGAACCTGAACTTCAGGAAAACGAGAGGTATAAGACGCAATATCGTAAGATACCCAGATTTGTCCTGATTCATTCGGGAGCGGAACAGTCCCTTTGACAAATTTTACGTTTTTCGGACCGGCAAAATCACTGGGCGATTGAGCGGACAACTCAATCGTATGCAATAAAAAAACAGAAATAAAACAGACAATCCCTAAAACGAAATTCTTCACGACACACTCCTTGTTCGGTGGTCGCTTCGGTTCAATTCCGTATGGTCCGCAAGAAGTCAATTAGTCCTGGAAACGACCTACGGCAATACAGGCGTTGTGTCCGCCGAAACCGAAACTGTTTGACATAATTCGATCGACCTTTTTTTCTCGGGCGACATTAGGAGTAAAATCCAGGTCGCAAAGCGGGTCAGGCTCTTCCAGATTGATTGTCGGGGGGATCACGCCGTCCCGTATGGTAAGCAGCGAAAAAATCAGTTCGACCCCACCGCTTCCTCCGAGCAGATGACCTATCTCGCTTTTCGTACTGGAGATGGGAACCCGATATGCCCAATCGCCAAAAGATCGCTTAATCGCGGCCGTTTCGGCGATGTCGCCCAATATAGTACTTGTTCCATGGGCATTGATATAATCAATCTGTTCAGGACGCAAACCTGCTGTGCGAAGCGTGTCTTTCATTGCCCGGGCCGCGTGAATGCCTTCTTTGTCCGGCTGGGTAATATGTGAAGCGTCAGACGAGATACCGTAGCCGAGTACTTCACCCCAAATGGTTGCGCCACGGCGTTTGGCGTGCTCTAAATCTTCAAAGATCAGAATTCCTCCGCCTTCACCGATTACAAATCCGTCGCGATTTTTATCGAACGGACGACTGGCCACCTGGGGAGCGTCATTGCGTTCGGATAACGCGCGCATGGAACAAAAGCCGGCAATACCAAGTTGCGTAACCGCCGACTCGGTTCCACCGGTAATCGCACAAGAGGCGTCGCCGTCTCGAATCATTTTATAGGCGTCGATCATGGCGTTATTAGCGCTGGCGCACGCGGTGGCGATTCCGTAAGTTGGCCCGGTGATTCCGTAGTACATGGAAACATGACCGGCGGCCGCGTTCAACATGATCTTCGGAATCGTATAAGGCGAAACACGATTGGGACCACTGTCCCGAAGTTTGTCCTGTTGACGCTCAATTTCGCCCAGTCCGCCCACGCCGCACCCGATAATCACCGCAATATTTTCCGGTGCTTCCTTCGGGATTTCAAGCCCCGAATGTTTAACCGCGTCCATGGATGAAGCGAGTGCAAATTGCGTAAAGCGTTCAATCTTTTTCGCGTCTTTCGACGGAATATAATCGTCTATATTGAAATCGAGACACTGCCCGGCGATACGGGAACGGAATACCGTGAAACACTCATCCGCGATTGTGTTGACACCGGAATCACCATTGCAAATGTGGTACCAAACCTGATCAACTCGACAGCCAAGCGGTGTAACCAAACCGAATCCCGTAATGACGACGCGTCTTTTCATGGACAAACCTGTGACGTGTTAATGATTTACTTGTCGGTCGAATCTTTGTCGAGTTCCGCTTGGATTTGATCGATGACCTGGCCTACGGTCGATATGTTTTGGGCATTTTCTTCGTCAATATCAATATCGAACTGCTCTTCGAATTCGATCAAAAGCTCGGCAATATCAAGCGAATCGGCGCCAAGATCATTGGCAATGTCCGTGTTTCGGTTGATGTTGGCTTTGTCAACGCCGAGTTGTTCTGCAATAATGTCAATGACTTTATCTTCAGTTGTCATGAGTTTTCCTTTCGAAAAAATATAAAATTAAAATAATTGTTGAGAATGTAATCAGTCGATCAGACCACCGTCGACGACGAGGGTTTGACCTGTAATAAACGCGGCGTCGTCACTTGCAAAGAAGAGAACGGCGCTAGCGATATCTTCGGGCTGGCCCATGCGTCCAAGCGGAGTTCGGTCAATCATGACCTGCTTTTGAATGTCTTTGAGTACAGCCGTCATATCCGTTTCAATGAAACCGGGAGCAATCGCGTTGGCGGTAATGTTTCTGTTCCCCAACTCTTTGGCGATTGTGCGGGTAAAGGCAATAATAGCCGCTTTGGAGGCGGAATAATTAGCCTGACCCGGATTGCCGAACAGTGCGCTGACACTTGCCAGA
>JAQVID010000138.1 GCA_028695865.1 Thermoguttaceae bacterium
CTGGGCATTGACCGCGGGATTTCTGTTCGCCGGACTCCTTCCTTTCCTGGAGCGAATGTTCGGTATCCTGACGCCCATGAGACTGTTGGAAATTGGCAATCCGTCTCACCCGTTGCTCCAGAAGTTGGCCCAGGACGCGCCCGCGACTTATAATCACTCCATGCAGTGTGCCGCGCTGGCTGAAGCCGCTGCCGAAGCGATTGGTGCCCGTGTCGCTCTGGTTCGGGTTGGCGCTTATTTTCACGATATTGGCAAACTGCTCAAGCCTCCGTATTTTACGGAGAATCAAAAGCCCGGTACGACCAATATTCACGATACATTAGAACCGCGAATCAGTACTCTTATTATTGTCGCCCACGTGAAAGACGGCGTTAATCTTGGCCGACAATATCATCTGCCGCAGCAGGTAATCGACCTGATTGAGCAGCATCATGGAACGATGCTGGTCGGTTTTTTCTTTGAAAAGGCGAATAAATCGAATCGCGAAAACGGTTACGGCAGCGAATTGGACGAAAGTTCGTTTCGGTATCCTGGTCCTGCTCCCCAGTCGAAGGAAGCCGGCATTCTCATGTTAGCCGACGCCGTGGAGAGTGCTTGCCGTTCGTTAGGCGATACCTCGCCGGGCAGAATCGAAAACCTTGTTCGAATCATATCCGAAAAGCGAATGGAAGACGGTCAATTCGATCATTCCGGCCTGACGCTTGGGGAAATTCGCGCCATCGAAAAAGCAATTATCGAAGCCGTTTTGGCCGGTCACCACCGACGCGTGAAGTATCCGGGAACGGAACTTAAAATGGAAGCGGCGTCCAAAGCGGAAAACGGAACGAAACCGGACGGAGCCAAGCCGGACGCTCCGTCTGAAGCAGGGGACGCAAGCCATCGTGATGAAGCCGGAGCTTCAGGCCCGGGCAATTCGAACGAGAGCAAAGGCTTACAGTCGGGGGGCAATTCACCGGAAGGGTCTGGAGCGTCTGGCGATTCCGGGTCAAAGAACGGAGCGGACAGCAAAACGGTTGAATCCAAAACGGCGATCATGAACAGAAACTCGCTTATCGATTGACTTTATTTTGTTTTGCTGTATCCATTCCGCGTAGAAACGCAGGTTGACTCAGGTTATTTGTTTTTTCTTATGAGAAATTTCATTGTGAGTATGAGATTCCCCGTTTTGTGAAGGCGAACGGGGACGCTGTCGTACAGGTTTTACTTGATTATTTTGCGCTCCCGCGCGGTTTGAATCTCCCCGCTTTGTAAGGTTAAACGAGGAGTATCACCGAAAACTGAAGTATCGGCAGTGTACCGGCAATATTCCGGCAATATATCGGCAATATAAACGTGAAGCGTTGGTTATTCGCGTTCGTAAAACGCGATAAGCTTTCGCAACACGTTCAAACAGCATTGGGCTTTGTTCAAGGGCGATTGCCTTGAACGGTCAGTTTTTCCGGCGGGCACGGCGCGGTAATATATTGCACATAGCCTTCGTATTTTATCGGAAAAGTCAGGGGATTGCCGTATAAGTCGCTTGCTTTCGCGCCGGGCACGGAGCAACTTACTTGGGCGGCAAAGCGTTTCTTTCCTGTGACGACGGCAAAAGTCGAGCCATCGTTCTTTTTGAAGACGGCAAGATAAACGCCGCTGACCAGTGGGCGATACTCGACGAACGTCGCGTTTTCCGCGTGTTGGGCAAAGGCGGACAGAGCCGCAAGCGACGGGTGGGGATAACCGTCGCCTGAAAGAAGAAGCTGGAACGAACACTGAGTCAAGTTCCGGTGTCCGTGTGCCGTGTAGAGGAATATTCGCTTGACGCCGCATGATCGCAAAGCCATGATGAAGCGAACAACACGGTCGCCGCGTTCGTGATATTGCTCGGTATTGTTCCAGGACAGTACATGCTGGTACATTCCAATCAGCGGTGTACCGCGATCAGAACCGTTACTCAGCGGACTTCCTTCGGACATGATCACGTTCTTTTTGAGCGGGCCGGTTTTTTCCGTGATCGGCAGAAACGTCTTGTCGAAATTATCTTTCATGCCGTCGCCGGGATAACCGAACGAACGCGGCGTATACTGATGAAAATCAAGTTCATCGCAGTAGTCCAGCGCGGCGGCTTCGAATACCTGTTGCGTGAACGTCGTTGCGCTTCCCGTTGTGCCGTAGCCGCTGATTTTTACTGTAGGGTCGGACTCTTTGGCGCCTTTGTATGCCGCTTTCATGATTCGCGCGTATTGTCCGCCCTGGTTCTCAAAGCAGATATATTTGTGTTTGACCGGATCATAACCTTTGTGCAAAAATGATCCGTAAGGTTCATTCCAAAGACACCAGTCGTGAATAACGCCTTTGTAATGTTGTACCATTTTGCGCGCGTAATTTTCAAAGTCGGCCATATGCTCATCGGTTGGAGAGCAGAAGCGAATCCAATATTGATCGGTGGTCGTACCTGTCTTGCCATAGTAGTTTGCCCAAACAGGAGCCCCGCCCAATTGGCCGTAAATCATGAGGCCGTTTCGACGATACGATTGCAGTTGGCGATCATAGAAAATCCACTTGCCTTTTTCGGGTTCCAGGTGAGCCCACAGAGAATAGTTTCCGCCCGCGTCGTGAAGTCGCACCCAATTGAGTCCGCCTGCCTTGAGGCCTTTGAGCATGTAGGCAATTGGCTCAACGTGAATACCGAATGGACTGTCAGGAGCGTCTTTACCCCAATAGAGCGGTCGGGCAAGTCGCGTGACGACGAATTCGGCCACCGGTGAAACGTCCTGAGCGTCTCGCACAGCGCGAACATCAACGCGGAATTGTCCGCGAGGAACTTGCGGAAAGACGGCGTATTCGAAGGAGCCTTCCGGAGCGGTTGGCTTGACCGTGAACTCTTTCGTCTGTCCCCAAATATTGGTTACGCTTACCGCCAGGGTCACATCGCGATATTCGCCCAGGATCACATAACGGACGAGCGGTTTTTCGTCGTCGAATTGAATTCGGGCATCGCTTGCGTCGGAATCGGGCAGAGCGAGTACAACCTCGCTTGGCCCGGCCAGAGAAAATTCTTTTTGTCCTTCTTCGGCAATGCGAACGGCGTCGAGTAAAAACGCTTTATCTGAAGAGAAATCGAGTATTTCCCCTGCAACGCCTTCAGGAATTTTTATCGGCAAGTCGAAACGTTGCCAGTCTTTGGTCGCCTGGAAGGTCTTGCCGTTGCAGACGATGTTGCCGGAACCTTTGCAGGAGAACGAAACGGTATAAGTTTTTTTCGGGTCAGGGACCTGGAATGGAGCGGAATAAAGGCGAGGCGTTTCAATTTCGCCAAATCCCGGCTTGACAAGCAAACCGAATTGACCGGACGGTCCTGTTCGGTCGGCTGAAATGACGGCCATTCCGCGTCGGCAATTCCAACCGGAGGGCACGCCGAACGGGAAACAGCTTCCGTGAGCATAGTTTTTCCACTTGGTTTCAGGACGTCGCAGAACAACGGAATTCCGCTTGGACAGTCCGCGAACCTGGGCATCGTAAGCGGCGTAATCGGTTTGGCTGATTGAAAACTCGCGAATGTCAAACACGCCGCAGCCGCAAAGATTGAAGTAGAGGGAATACGAATCGGAGCCCGGCTTAACGAACCGGATGACAGTCGATTCACTTTGCCATTCGGACGATGCTTCGAAAGAAACATGCTGTCCAATTCCCTGATAGGGGGCCGGTCCCTCGCGCAGATACGCCGAGAAAACACCATCGGAATCGTTTCGAACCGATACGGTAATGCGGTAGTATTTGCCTTGCTTAAGTTTTGGTACTCGCACGGCGAACTGTGGGCCGCTTCCCGAAACACGGCTGACGACAAAGCGGAAAAAAGTTTGACCTTTTTCCGTAACAATTGAACCGGTCGCGGCAGAAGGCTGCCATCCGATGTAATTTTGGCCCACGCCTTGGGGAAGCGGGCCGTGGAACGAGCTTCCGTTCACATCAAGATTGTTGTTCGGTCCCGCCTTGTCCAGAGCCAGTTGCCACAGCGGCTCTTGTGCGATTCCCATTGTGCTTCCCAACAGGAGCAGAAGAATCGCGAATGTCAGGATACCAAAAATTCGTCGCATTTCGATCACCTTTCTTTTGAAATCAGTTGTCGTCATCGCACACTCTTGCCAAGAGTCTGTGTTTGTTCTTGTCCGTTTTATTATACAGCGTTGATTGGCAGAATGAAAGACAGGGAGGGGCTTAATGAGAGAGGGAATTTGTCGAGAGGTCACAGGAAAGCGGATTGGGAAAAGATTTTGGGTGTCGGAAGAATCGTTTCCGGTTTTGAGTCACGGACACGGCGAGTTCGAATCGCGAGCGTATCCGAATCGTTGAGGCAGTCCGTTTACCGACATGTTTAACGACCACTGATATCACAGATATTTCAGTCGAAGCCTTTTGCGTGTTGTCTTCATTGGAATATTAGTCAATTTTTCCAGCCGTGCGTGGAATATACGTGATGATAAACATATAATAATCTGTGGATGTGATATACGGGGCGTAATCGTTATACTGTAATACTATTGTATTGGTGTTGCGATTTAAACCGTTTTTAAGTTACCCGGCATGTGTATATTGCACAGATTGCCTATTTATTCTATTGTGTTTAACGAGTAGCGTCTCGAAACATCTGTTTTTAATCAATAAATTTAAGTGTGGGGGGTGTTATTTTTGACGCTTTTTTTTATACTTATTGGTGAGGGGGTTGGGTGTGCCTGTGTTACTTGGGATTTCGCGTAGAGCGGCCTGAAGTTCCCTGTTTTCCGAACGCAAACGGGGGTGAATCAGGAAGATGTAAGTATGACACTTGCCCTTGACCCGTATTCCCGAGGTTTCGGGCGTCTGTTTCCTCAAAAAGGAGTCGGGCGTCTGTTCACTCATTATATTATATATTTATATATATTGATTGAGCCCTAATTTTACAGATATAGCGAAGACGAGGAAAGAATCATGTCCACGCGGTCCGAGGATTTTGCCGGTCTGTCCGTTGCGATGATCACACCGTTCAAAAACGGTCAAGTCGATTACGATACACTTCAGCAGCAGGTTGAATTCCAGGTTGCGGCCGGAACGACGGCGGTTGTTCCGACCGGAACAACGGGCGAGTCGCCCACGCTGACACACGACGAGCACCACAAGGTGATTGACGCGACGATTGAAGCCGCCGCCGGACGGATAAAAGTCATGGCCGGAACAGGTTCCAACAGCACGGCGGAAGCATTGTCGCTAACGCAGCACGCGGCGCGGGCAGGTGCGGACGCTGCGCTCCTGGTGGGGCCTTATTACAACAAACCGATGCAGGAAGGAATTTATGAACACTTCAAAGCGGTTGCTGAAGCGGTCGATATTCCGATCTGCATATATAATATTCCGGGGCGTACCGGTCGTTTGATTGAAGCGGCGACGATTATTCGTTTGGCCCAGGTTCGTAATATTACCATGGTTAAGGAAGCGACAGGCCAAATGGATTTGGCGTCTCAAATTGCGTCCGAAACCGACTTGACCATTCTCTCTGGTGACGACAGTCTAACGCTTCCGTTCATGTCGGTCGGTGCCCGGGGCGTGGTTTCTGTCGTTGGTAATTTTGTTCCGGCAGACGTGATTGCCATGTGCAAGGCATTTGATCGAGGGAACATGGCCGAAGCACAACGACTTCATCGCAAACTTTTCCCGCTTTCGAAAAACATGTTGTCGCTTGCGACCAATCCGATACCGGTCAAAGCGGCAATGGCAATGCTTGGTCGTGATACGGGACAGTTGCGACTTCCCATGACGGAATTGGACGAAGTATCCAAGCAGAAATTGCGAAAGGTGCTTGCCGAATACGGACTCCTTTCCTGACGGTACCGTGGCGATCAGTTTGTTCCTGTCGTTTTCGGACCGGGAACAAATTTCCCGGTCTGTTACGTTGATTCAAACTTTTTTGTCGAGGAACCAGTGATGAAAGCCATTCGCCTTGCGTTTATTGTTGCCAGTACTATTATATTGGCTGTTGCTGGAACTGTTTTTGCGGAAAACACGAAGGGGGTGCAGAAACAGCCTGTTTCAGCGCCAAAGCACCTGAATGTTTTGGCAATAGGCAACAGTTTTTCAATTTCTCTACAGCGATATTTTGTTCAAGTCGTTGAATCGGTTCCGGGCTGCACCATTGATTTCGATCATTTGACCATTGGCGGTTGTTCACTGGAGCGTCATTGGAATAATATTGACAAAGAATCGAAAGAACCCGATTTCAAGTATTTCAAAAAGTATACTTACGCAGAAAAACTGAAAAGCAAAAAATGGGACGTGGTTAGTATTCAGCAGGTCAGTCATATGTCGTGGCAGAAAGAGACCTTCTTTCCTTATGCCCGAAATCTTTATCGTTTCATACACGAAAACGCTCCCCAGGCCGAAATTGTCTTGCAGCAGACCTGGTCTTATCGTCCGGACGCTCCGCGACTTGCGCAGTGGTCTTTCGATCAAAATGAAATGTATGATCGTTTGGCCGCGTCCATTGGTTACGCGGCCGGCGAATTGAATGTTCGCCAAATCCCGACCGGCCTGGCCCTGCAAATAGCGCGTAAAACCCAAGCGGGCGGGTATGATCATCCGTCGTGCCTTCCGTCGAATTATGTCTATCCGAACGTAGCGGACACATCGCGACATTTCATAGGAGGCAAGCCCGTGTGGAAGAACGGCAAGTATGTAACCGGCGACACGATCCACTTGAATGCCCGGGGGCAGTATTTGCAGGCATGCGTTTGGTTTGCCGCGCTTTATGGGCGCAGCGCCAAGGAAATAACGTATATTCCCAAGGAACTCACCGCCGGCGACGCGGAATTTCTCCGTAACGTTGCGCAGCAGGCGGTTACCCAATTTAAACAGGTTAATCATTGAGAAGTTGACAAACATGACTAAACTAAGAACCGAATGTGGTGTTGCCGCCATTTATCATTTGTCTACCGGCGAGTCGTCTCCTTTGTGTCCCCCGCAAGGGCGGGATGAAGTGTCCCGACTCGTACCGCGTATGCTTTTGGACCTCCAGAACCGGGGACAGCTTTCCGCCGGAATCACGACTTATGCTCCCGATCGCAAGCAGTTGATCGACACGCATAAAGACGCTGGAACCGTGACGGAAGTGTTCCATTTGAATCAGCGTCCGAAGTATCATGCCCTCATGGACGAATACGCGGGACGAGCCGCAATTGGTCATGTTCGTTACGCGACGTGTGGGCAAGACGACCGGAGTTATGCACAGCCGTTCGAACGTCATCACATCAAAAAGAACAAATGGTTCAGTTTTGCGTTTAATGGTCAATTGGCCAATTACGAGGAACTTCGAAAAAATCTTCTCAAAGACAATAATACATATCTTGCCCGCGAAACGGATACCGAAATTCTCATGCATTTCCTTTGTTCGGCGCTCAAAGAAGGCGAATCT
>JAQVID010000139.1 GCA_028695865.1 Thermoguttaceae bacterium
GCACTGGTATTTCCGCCGATGTCGAAATCAACACAGGCATTCTGAAAAACGCTTTACTGATTCCGCTTCATTGCCTGCTCTACTGGGGAGACGAAACGTACTGTCTTGCCCGGGACGAACATGGTTGGAAAACACTCCCTGTCAAGATTGGTTCCAGTGACGATACGCAAGTGGTCGTCCTTGAGGGCCTGACCGAAGGAATGCAGGTCGTTGCCCATGCCGACCAGTACGTGTCCGAAATTGTTCTTCCCAACATGACCAATCAGGCATCGGCAGAAAACTTGACCGGTCTGCCTACGGCAACTTCCAAGCAGGAAGAGACCTCAACGCCTCCCGCCGGACTTGCCGCTTCCCCGACTTCCCCGGCTGCGCCGGCTTCCCCGGCTGCGACGGCTTCCCCGGCTGCGACTGCTTCACCGGCTGCGACGACTTCCCCGGCTGCGACGGCTTCACCGGCTGCGACGACTTCCCCGGCTGCGACGGCTTCACCGGCTGCGACGACTTCCCCGGCTCTGCCCGCATTCCCGACCGCGGCGTCTCCTGCGACTTCCCCTGGAAGCGCGCCGGCCGCGTCGTCCGGTGTCCCTTCGGAGCCGAATCAAACCGTTGCCGCGCCGGGAGCCCCCAAAGAAGCCGATCAGTTCCTTAAACAGTTGGCCAACGATTATCAGCAAGAGCTTCAGAACCTTGAACCGATCAAAGAATGGTTTCGTTATTCCTCAATGGAAATGTGTCGAATACTCGACTATAATCGCGACAAGATAATAAGCCCCGACGAAGCCGCCGTTGTAGACCCCGCTTTTTTGGCCTTTTATCACAAATGGGATCGCGACCACGATGGGCAGTGGAGTCTCGTCGATTTCGTTTATCATTTCCACAAAGCCCGCTCACTGTGGCTGGAATCGAGAGCGAAACAGGAAGATGAGCCGCAATCCACGCCGTCCGCTCCGGCCAAGAATCCCGTTCCTTCGGCAAAATGAGCCAATCGTATTTGATTATGCCTGTAATCAGGCGGACGAAACCATTGGTTCTTTTTTGTTTTTTTACGAGTCAGTCGCAATAGACAGAAATCAAGGTGTGTGGTATACTGACGACATGGATATGTTTTCTCCTTGAAAAGAATAGCGTCAAAATTCTCTTTTACAGCAACTCGACCGCAGGGGAAATATGGTCTATTTGTTTACAATAGGTAAAACAGGCAAAAGGTGACGGGATGAATCCAATACCGCTACTGCTCATTATATTATATTGTCTTTTGCCTGGTTGGGAAAAGACTTCGCTTGCCGCCGATTGGCCTTGGTGGAAGGGACCGACTTACGATAGTAAATCACCTGATCGTCATCCGCTGCCAACCTGGCCGGCTGACGGGCCTCCTTTGGTGAAGCAAACCCAAGAACTCGGGACAGGATACTCCAATTTATGTATTTTTGGAGATAAAATCTATACGTTGGGTGATTTTGGCGATAAGTCTTATCTCTTGATTTTAGATCGCGATACGCTCAAGGTTTTACACAAAACCGAAATTGGTCCAGGCGGTTCCGTCGGTGGTTTTGCGGGTCCGAAATCGACCCCGACGACCGACGGTGTATATATTTGGGCCGTTAATCAAAATGGTATCCTGTTTTGTGCCGACGCCAAGGCAGGTCGCATGATCTGGAAGCGAAACTATTACAAAGACTTCGACGGCGCCATGTCGATTCTAAAAAACGGCATGTACTGGGGTTACGCTGAATCACCCCTGCTGGACGGCGACCGGCTGATTTGCGTGCCGGGTGGAAAAAGCGGCTCGGTCGTCGCGTTGGAAAAGACGACCGGCAAACTCATTTGGCGTTCCAAAGAGTTGACGGATCCGGCGTCCTACGCGTCGGTTACGCCGGTAACAATCGCCGGTGTGCGTCAATATCTGGTTCTGACACACAATCTTGTCTCGGGCATCGGTATCGACAAGGGGGAACTTCTTTGGAGTGGCGATTGCTCCGGGACTCCATTGGCCATTTGCACCGATCCTGTCTGCGTGGATGATTATGTCTTCGTAACCCGAGCCAAATTAGGGGGTTGGGGATACAAAGTCGTGCGTCACGGCGACCGCTTCAAAGCCGAATTGGTCTATCAACTGAAAGAAATTGATAATACGCACCACGGGTTGATTTGTGTTGGATATCACGTCTATACAACATCGTCCAAGGGTGCCTTTTGTTGTTTCGATATGAAAACGGGAAAAATACTCTGGCGGAATCGGGCGATTCGCAACATGGCATCGCTTGGATACGCAAGCGGTAATCTTATATTGCGTAATGAGCGCACGGGCGAATTGACGCAAGTCGTTGCCGATGCAAAAGAATATAAAGAAGTGGGGCGTTTTCGCCCGTCCGAACGAAGTGATCAACGGGCGTGGACCTGGCCCATTGTCGTTGATGGTCTTCTGTATGTTCGGGATCAACAACTCCTTCTTGTTTACGATTTACAAAAGGTTTCCAAGAGGCAAAACCAATGAAAAAGAATTATACTCACATTGTATTCATTCTCGACGGGTCCGGTTCCATGCGAGAAATCCAGGAATCACTCCGTTTGCAACTGAACGATTATCTTGCGGAACTGCGAAATCGGCCGGGACAGACGATTGTCGATGTCTATCAGTATTCGGATGTTGTAGAGCACCTTGTTCACTCGGTTGATTTATCTGTTTTTCGCGGCGATATTCTCGAATCGTACCATTGCAGTGGTCACACCGCGTTGTACGATGCTGGCTGTCTGGCGGTGGATACGCTTGGAGAACAATTCAATCGAATGGATGAAAATGAACGGCCGGACCGCGTTTTCGTCGTCTTTATCGGCGACGGCGTTGATAATGTATCCACCCGGTATAAAAGTCAGGATTTACGCGACCGCGTTCTTCATCAGACGTATATTTACAGTTGGCAGTTTCTGCTGGGATTAACGAAATTCGAGGCCAAACTCGTCGGGGATCGGCTCGGAATTTCCCAGGATAATCAGATGGACTTCGAACCAGCCCTGCTGGACAGGTTGTTTGATTTTTTCCGGGAACACATGCTGTAGGCATAAACAGCCCAAATTACCAAAAAAGTTGATTGCACCATCATTGCCCACCGTTTACGCTTTTTCTCTTTGTGGTATATTGACATTGCGTATAAATCCGGTTATGTAGAAAATCGGGTGATTATAATGTTTTTTAGATTGGTATGAACCAAAGGAGTAACGAACGTGACCGCCAAAAAAACTGAGGCAAATCAGTGCAATGACCAGGAATCAACTTCTCCCCGCATGTTGAGTGGGGCGGACATTGTTATTCAGACGCTGGTAAATTGCGGTGTTGACACGATCTTTGCTTATCCCGGCGGTTACAGCATGCCATTGCACCAGGCGATGACCCGATTTCGGGACAAAGTGCGCGTCGTGCTCCCGCGTCATGAGCAGGGGGGTGGCTTTGCCGCCCAAGGTTATGCCCGGGCAACCGGTAAGATCGGTGTCTGCATGGTGACCAGCGGGCCGGGCGCGATGAATCTGATTACCAGTATCGCCGATGCCAAGTTGGACAGCGTTCCTTTATTGGCGATCACCGGTCAGGTGAATACGGACACGATCGGTTCCGATGGCTTTCAGGAAACGCCGACGACAGAAGTGTGCCGCAGTATTACGAAGCATCACTATCTTGTTACAGATATCAACGATTTGGTTCGCACGATCAAGGAAGCGATTTTCGTCGCGACCACAGGTCGGCCCGGTCCGGTGCTGGTTGATCTTCCCAAGAATATTCAGGTTCAGCAGTGTTATCCCAATTATGAAGCGACCATGAATCTTCCCGGCTATTCTGATCAAAATCATCAGCCGTCCGCGGCGGAGTTGGATTTGATTGTTGAATCGATTAAACGGTCGCGGCGTCCGGTTTTGTTTGTTGGTGGTGGTGTCGTCAATGCCGACGCGTCAGATTACCTTCGCCGTATCGTGGAAAAAACGCATATTCCGGTCACGACATCCATGACGGGCTTGTCGGCCTTTGATCGTAATGATTATCGAAGTCTTGGCATGATCGGTATGCACGGGACAGTCTGTGCCAATCGGGCGGTTGCCGAATGCGACCTCCTTTTGGCTTTGGGAGTGCGGTTCAGTGACCGCGTGACGGGCAAGGTTTCCGAATTTGCCAAAAGCGCCAGAATTATTCAAATTGACGTTGATCCATCGGAAATCAATAAAGTCAAAAAGACTCAAGTCGCCATTGCGTGCGATCTGGCCGATGCCCTTGGCGCGCTCGACGCCGCTTTGGACGATCATTTCGAGCCGTCCAATCTGGATTCGTGGTACGAGAAAATCGATCAGTGGAAAAAAGAATATCCTGTTTCGTATGACGAGAATTCGCCCTATATTCTTCCGGAACACGCAATTACCGAACTTTGGAAAGCGACGAAAGATTTAAACGCGATTATTACAACCGGCGTTGGTCAACATCAGATGTGGACGACGGAGTTCTATCGCTTTTCCCGTCCGCGAACGTGGATTTCCAGTTGCGGACTTGGGACCATGGGCTTCGGACTTCCCGCGGCCATTGGCGCTAAAATTGCCTGTCCTGACCGACTGGTGGTCGATATTGACGGCGATGGAAGTTTCCAGATGAACATTCAGGAAATGGCAACCTGTTTCACCGAAAATATCCCGGTCAAAGTCATGCTTTTGAACAATCAGCACTTGGGAATGGTCATGCAGTGGGAAGACCGATTCTACAAGAAGAATCGTGCCAATACGTATTTGGGGTGTGTTAATGATCCCGAGGCGTTCGGTCAGGGCGATGGCGTTTCGCCCAAGCACCGTTTTCCTGATTACATTGCTGTTGCTGCCGGATACGGTTGGGAGGCGTTGAGTATTTCCAAAAAGGAAGAGTTGCCCGGCGCTATCCAGACCATGATCGCAAGTACTCATCCCTTCCTGCTTGATGTTCAGGTGCCGTATTTCGAACATGTCTTGCCCATGACTCCTCCGGGAGGAACCATTGCCGACATGATTTTGAAGTAAAGTGTTCACAACGTGACAAACCGTTAACACGGCAAGCGGGCGACTTTGGAAAAAAGTCCCCTGTTTGCCGTTGTTTTTTTGTATGCTCTGTTTATCGTTTGAACTTTTTAAGCGATTCAAGCAGGAACGATTCAAGCTGGAAGTACTCAATCAGGAAGAATTCAAGCAGGAACGATGTTTCATTCTGGAAACAGGGGCTTCAATCAGCGTCCGTGAACGGGTGCGCAAGGTGCGCAAATGCAGGTCACGGGCATTCGTTTAACCAATCGTTTCTATTTCCAACCGGTTTTTGGCCAGGAACGCTTTGGATTCGGCTTTTGTAAAGACCGAACCGGTAGCGCTCAAGTCGCGAACGCAACTCATGCCTTGAGCACTGGCGGTTTGCATAAGGTCCTCTGGAGCTCCTCCGTCGAGAATGGCAGAGATAAATCCGGCGGCAAAGGCGTCGCCCGAACCGGTTCCTCCGACAAATTCAACCGGAAAGACTTTGGTTCGGAAACGATCATTTTGCGAATAGAAAACAGACCCGGCCTCTCCGCAAGTAACCACGGTCGCCTTGGCTCCGGCGTCGAAGAAATATTTCGCCTGATCGACCGGATCGTCGAGTCCGCAAATCAGCTTGGCTTCGTCGTTATTGGGCGTGAAGTAATCGACATGGGGGAGTAGCGGCTTAATCACATCCCAATACGGGCGAGTCCCGAAGAGCACAACGTCGAGAATGGTCTTCCCGCCGCGAGCGTGAAACTTTTTGAAGAACTCAACCATAGTATCGTCTTCCAGACAGAGCATCATGAGGTATCCGCCCAAATAGAAGACTTCGGCCTCTTGTGCCCAGGCGTCTGGAATCACGGCGGCGGTAAAGCCCGCGTTGGCTCCGTTCGTACTGATGAAACGTCGATCCTGCCCTTTGACATTGACGATCATGGTGCAGCCCGGGCCGCAATGGGCCGCTCTCTTGATTCCTGCCGTATCGATAAGAGGATGCTCCAGAGACCGTACAACGAAATCACTGAACGCTTCGTCTCCAACGCAACCACACAATCCGACGGGAACTTCCAGTTGCGCCAGATTGAGCGCAACATTGGAAGCGCAACCTCCAAGCATGAGTTGAACCTGTTGAGTCGGGACTAATTCTCCCGGGACAGGCAGATGATCAATGGGCTGACAACCAACGTCGGCAAAAAGGATACCGGCACTCAAGCAACGATGTTTCTTATTCATGAACTAATCCTTGATAATGGGGGTGGCATGGTACGATTGTGAACGATTCAGACGCCTTCGGGTTCCGTGTCTGGCTCGGGGTCTTTAGAAACCTTGTTGGCCATGAGCACGGCCATCCATCGCGTTTCAGGAAACGATTGCAAAATAATCTTAATGATCACCGCAAGTGGAGGGGACAGGAACATACCGACCGCGCCAAGTATCCACCCGCAGAAAATCAATGAAAGTAAAACGACCAACGGCGACAAATCGAGTCCGTTCCCAAGTAATTTGGGCTCAAGCAAATACCCGATCGAGCAGTTAATGATCAAAAAGAAGACAATGTTAACGCAGCCGATAACAAGTCCCTGCTGGCTCAACGCAAGCAGAATCGGCGGTATGGCCGCGACAACCGAACCAATGTTCGGAATAAAGTTCAAAAGAAAAGCGACAAAGCCCCACAAGAACGGATATTGCACGCCTGTGGCCAAAAGAAGTATCGTGACAAAAAATCCGACAAGGAGACTGACAAATGTTTTAATCAACATATAACGACGTATGTCGTTGGTAAGCTGTCGAACCCGTTGACTCATGAACGTTCGATTCCCCAGTGCTTTGGAAATCTTTTCCGGAAGCTTTGAGGCTTCAAGCAGCATGAAGATAACAAGCAACATAATAATGAAAGTACTGCTGGCAAGCACGCTTAACTCACCGGTCAGTCCGGCAACGAATTTGAACAGCTCCTGAGAACTGACTTCCATGGCGTCCGACGGCTTGATCCACGCATTGGGATTACTGGCCGCGTCGGGGTGATCGTTCTGATTTTCCGCTTCGTGGTCGCTTGATTCGGGCGGAGCCTGTCGAACATTGAGCGGAGGCGAGTCGAAGAAACCGCCCGGCAAGTCGCGTGTCGTCTCTTCCGCCGCGGTACCGGGGCGACCGGCATTCACACCGGCTTCCAATGCCGGGAGCGCTTTGTCGGTTGGCGATTGCCCGGCGATGGCGTTTGGAGCTTGCGATGAAGAGGCTGCTTGTATTGCAGAAGTTGTTTGCGTCGGGGAAGTACCCGAGGAGGATGGTTTATCAGCCTTGGCGGATGAACGCGAGGCAACGGCTGAGGCACCGTTGGATGGCTCCGTCTGAACATAAGAGACCGGAACAATGGAAGCCCCCCCCGATTGTGTGGACGCCCCG
>JAQVID010000140.1 GCA_028695865.1 Thermoguttaceae bacterium
CGAATACAATAATGCAAGTTATATCTCTACATACAGGTGAGTATCCTGACATAAACGTGAACAGAAAATAAAGAATTGATATGAAAAACAAACCAACAATAGTCGCAAATCCATCTATCCATTGAATAATGTTGTAAAACTTCTGAGTAGATACCTCATTCTTAAGTTGTTCCAAGTCATTTTGCGTATAACGATAATTATCCATGGAAAGGACCTTTACTTTATAGAGAGTTACAGGTCAAGTTTTCCGGGGGTTTTGTGCCCCTTGAAGGGCAAGTCATCGTCGTGAATATT
Source organism: Thermoguttaceae bacterium (assembly GCA_028695865.1). Classification (GTDB taxonomy): domain Bacteria; phylum Planctomycetota; class Planctomycetia; order Pirellulales; family Thermoguttaceae; genus JAUNBG01. Next base: position 295 of record JAQVID010000140.1, read on the forward strand.
TTTTCTTTCATACAGCAAAAAAACTCAAAACTTGTGTTTTGATTTGGTGATCTGTTCTTCAATTGTTTTATTGGCCAATTTTTTCGGACGGAAGGCGAACCAGTGAGCGATTCGAATGCGCCAGAAAGGACGCGAGCTGACATAATCAAGTATCTCGCGAATATCCGCTTGGCCAGCCGAACACAGAACCTTCTGCACGTCTGACAGATCATTGCTTTTCAGTGCGGCCTGAAACGAAATATCTTCGCGTTTCCAATATTTTTCCATGCTTCCGGCTCCAGACGGTAGTAAACTTGCCACGCCATGGTCGATGAGGGATCGCGTTCCCTCCTGGTGTATCTTGTATAATGAATCGATACGGCCAATGGCAACTCGAATGGCCGTCGAATGTACGTGGTCTTCCGGGGAGGAACTGTACCCGGGAGGGGGAGGAATTGGGGACGGATTGGCTGTCGCGACAGACGATCCGTCGCCATGAGTTGTTTTTTTTCCCGGAGAAAAGGGGAATACCTGAATCCAGTTGTGAGGCGGTCGAGGCAGCATCAATATATCCGGATTATCCGAAGTCTGCAAGGACACGTTGTCGGTAAATTCTGTGGCAAACGTCAATTCTTCTTTGCCCTGAATATAGGAGTACGTGAAGCCTGTGACGTTTCGAAGATCAATCCAAACGGCCGAACGAAACGAATGATCCGCCAGTTCAATGCACCCCATGGAGAGAAACTCGTGCTCTTGTGCCCAATTGATCGCCGCTTGATACCGGGGTGTGGGCACCGTTGGCCAAATACGAGGTTCTACAGGCGGGGCATAAGGATTCAACGGAAATATGTTCGAGTCAGCCGGCGTGTCGCAGATGTCCGGAACCGGAATAAGCTCAGTATGATACACCGCTTTGACACCGCGCACGAGGGACATACATTGAAACGGATAACTTATTATCATGCCAAAAACATAGAACGAAAGAAGTCCGCAAACAAGCAGTACGCACCCGCCCAGAATAATCCCGGTTTGAACCAATATTTGTACGGTCAACGAGAGTTCGGCGAACAAAACGGCAGACGTCGCAAGCGGAAAAGTACACGAGGTAGAAATCATTAGCTTAAATCTCCGACTTGGGCGACGGCTTGAGGAACAGATTGCGAATACGGGTAGCAGTATCTTTGAACTGCTCTTCGGCTTTCATGGTTTTCCATTCGTTGCTGCCAATGAAGGCTGCCCAAGCTTTTTTGCGGTCGGCGTCGTTATCGAACGCGAGCATGTACGATACGTTCGGCATGACTTTGCCAAAGATCATTTCGCCGAAAAAGACAGGATTGAGTCCGAGTCGGCGGAAAAGGGCCAATTCGCCGCGAACGTCGAACATGCGCACTTTCGCCTGATGACGCTCAATATTCGGGCTGTTGTACCGACGGTATTGAACAACGCGTTCTTTCGATCTGGTCGGAATTTCGAGGGCAGGACAGCCCGGAAACGCCAAGACCAGTTCGGCTTCCATATCTTCGTAAAGTCGTTCGTTGGACGATTTGTTGAGAAGTTGATCAAGAGACAGCGCATCGACCGCGTTGATCTGAAAAAAACAGGCAGGTTCGAACGACGATACCGAACCGACCACAAACACGGCCTTATTATAAATCGGATCGTACTTCGCGTCGTCGGCATGGAGTTCGCGGTTCACACTGAAGACGCCGGTCTGTTTATATCCAAGCTTTCGACGAAGCGGAATATAAACGTCGTCGAGTTTGGCAATGAGCGTTTCTTTCTTTTGGTCGTCGGCGACCCAGAAAGTCCGAATTTCGATCAGGTCACGCTGCTTCAGTTGATTTGACATGGATGGTGTTCTTTCTTTTGTACGGGCAAGGGAATTGTGTCCGGCAGTTTCGGCAAGCGCTTGACCGGTCACACCGGTCGTCAGAGCCGTCGCCGCGGTTGCGGCAATAAAATCGCGTCGTTTCATATTCGGATTCCTGTAGAATGAGGGACAAAAATACGTTCTTTAAATACGTTCTTTCGTTTGTGCCTTCATTATAACAAATTGTTTGCCCCTTTAAAACAAGTTTTGTCGGCAATAAGGAAAAAATATCTTCTTGTTCACTAATGTGTGGATATATAGAAAGTGTAGGCAATATAGGTGATGTTAATACAACAGACGGACGCCGATTGCCGTCGCTTTGGCTTTCTGTAATGTTCAATGATGGGCACCGGGATGACTAACAGCGAGCCGCAGATACGACGCGGAATACACAACTCAAGTTTCAATGCTGTGTAGGTCTCAATGCTGTGTGCAAGTCTTGCCTTGGTTGTCTTTCTTTGGCTTATGTTTATCTATATTACCCAGGTTAACATCAGTGCCCAAGACGGGCAAAAAAACGTTTCTATTCGAGGCCTATTACTTCTTGACTTGATTTTTTCTGTTTGCTAGAATATAAAAAATGTTCTGTTTGAAAGAGCGGAGTTTTATCAATAATTATTTATTGATTACGATTTTTGATGACTTTGCGCTAACAACATGCAATTGAGCTGATTATATGTTTGTACTTGACAATTATTGGGTGGCGGTTTGCTTTTGTGTGGTAACAATGCTTTGTTGGGGGTCATGGGCCAATACCCAAAAGCTTGCAGGCAAGACATGGCGTTATGAGCTGTATTATTGGGACTATGTGTTCGGAGTCCTGATAGCTTCGTTTGTGTTTGCGTTTACCCTTGGGAGCCAGGGCCAGTATGGCCGTTCTTTTGTCCAAGACCTTTATCAGGCCGATTGGCACGCGGTTTATTACGCGTTTTTCGGTGGAGTCGTATTCAATATCGCGAACATATTATTGGTAGCGGCGATTGCGATTGCCGGTATGTCGGTCGCGTTTCCGGTGGGAATAGGACTAGCGCTCGTTTTGGGGGTACTTTGGAATTATTTGGCCAATCCGGCAGAATCCGGCAACCCGGTTCTTCTGTTTTTGGGAGTTGGTTTCGTCGCGATCGCAATTGTCGTGAACGCGATTGCGTACCGAACACTTCCGGGAGGGCAGGGGAAAGTTGGTGCTCGCGGTCTGGTTTTGCCAGTGCTCTGTGGTGTACTCATGTCAACGTTTTATTTTTTGGTCAACATGTCGCTTGCGGGCGTTATCCCCAGCGCGGAGACCATTGTCCAGGAGGGATTGTCGCCTGACAAGATGCTTCCGCTCACATGGGAAACGATTCAGCACGGAACGTTGCAATCAGGGCGTTTGACGCCTTACACGGCGAACGTGATTTTTGCCGTTGGTATTCTTGTGAGTAATTGCATTGTTATGCCGCTTTTGATGAAGCGTCCGATTTCAGGTGAACCGGTGAAGTATCTTGATTATTTCCGCGGAAAGCTGCGCGATCATCTTTGTGGTTTGGCGGGCGGGCTCATATGGGCTTTGGGTATGACGTTAAGTGTGATTGCCTCGGGGGTGGCGTCCTCGGCCGTTGCTTATGGTTTGGGGCAGGGAGCAACACTCATGTCCGCGATTTGGGGTGTGTTCATTTGGCGTGAATTTCGCAACGCTCCACGCCATGCCACGGTTAAACTGTATTGGATGTTTGTCTTCTTTGTTGTTGGTCTTTCACTCATTATTATTACCAAGTTGTAGTTTGAGTGCGTGACCGATTTTACCTACCGTCGAAAGTTTATACCGCATCGAAAGGAGTATGCCGTATGAGATTTGTACGACTGTTCAGCCTTGGTTCGCTGTTGTGTTTGGCTCTTGTTTGTTCTTTTATTTTTAGTTGTTTGGCCAATGGACAGGTTTTGGGGGCTCAACCCGCTCAACCTGTTCGTATTATTTTCGATACGGATTTGGGGAACGATGTTGACGATACGCTTGCTCTTGCACTGATTCACAATCTTCAAACCCGCGGTGAAATTGAGTTATTGGCCGTCACCATGACCAAAGATAATGTGAACGCCGAACGTTTCGTCAAGATGATCAATGCCTGGTATGGTCGCCCTGACATTCCGATCGGATACACGCGCAGCGGTATTACAAAAGACGATGGGAATTATGTCAAAAAAGTACTCGACCTTCGGGACGAAAAAGGAAAGCCTGTCTTTCCGGTTGAGTTTTCGACGAAAGAATCCTCTCAATACATGGAGGCGGTGCGACTTCTCCGCAAGACACTTGCCGGTCAGCCTGACGGTCAAACCGTATTGGTCCAGGTTGGATTTTCGACGAACCTTGCCGCTTTGCTTGATTCAGGACCTGATGAGTTCTCGCCGCTTGGAGGTCGTGAGCTGTTTGCCAGAAAGGTCAAATACATTTCGACCATGGCCGGAGGTTTTCCTCCCAAGTATGGAGAGCACAGGGAATACAATGTCAAGCTCAACATACCGGCGGCGAAAAAGCTTTTTTCCGAGTGTCCGGTTCCGGTCGTGTTCAGCGGATTTGAAATCGGACTGTCGATTCTTATGCCGGGGAAAGCAATGCAGCGGGATTACAACTACGTCAAGTATCATCCGCTCAAAGAAGCTTATCGATATTATCGTCATGGACTCGACAAGAATCAGGCAACGTATGACCTGACGAGTGTTCTTTACGCGGCCCGCCCGAGCGAAAAATATTTTACGCTTTCGGAGCCGGGCACGGTTACCGTTTTGGACGATGGTCGAACCGTCTTCAAGCCGAAAGCGGGCGGTCTTCATCGTTATATGATTCTGACGCAGACGCAGCGGGATAATATTCTTGGCGCGTTTATTCAGTTGTGCCCTGAAAGAAACGTATCGTTTCGCAAATTGAGTGTTCAGGCGTGGCGAAACAGGATGAAAGCCGCGTGGCTGGGACAGATTATTGGCGTTGTTTGGGGTGCTCCGACCGAGTTCAAATGGAAAGACGCGATCATACCGGCGGGGAACATGCCGGTCTGGAAATCGGGTATGGAGAACAACGCGTTTGGTCAAGACGATCTTTATGTGGAAATGACCTTTTTGCGAACGCTTGAACGCTGTGGTCTGGACTGCCCGATTCGTGAGGCCGGTATCGACTTTGCGAACAGTCGATACAAGTTGTGGTGTGCCAATCGTGCCGGCCGCAATAATTTGCGAAGTGGAATAGCGCCGCCTGACTCCGGTCATCCGAAGTTCAATAAATGCTGCAACGACATTGATTATCAGATCGAATCGGACTTTGCAGGTATTTTGTCGCCGGGCATGCCCAATTCGGTGATAGAGCTTGGTGATCGTTTTGGCCGTCTGATGAATTATTCCGATGGCGTGTATGGCGGAATTTTCGTTGGCGCGATGTATGCCGAGGCGTTCTTTACGGATAACGTTCAGAAGGTGATCGCTGCCGGGCTGAAAGCGATTCCTCCGGACAGTCAATACGCGATGATGGTTCGCGACGTTACGCGCTGGTATGGAGAAAATCCGACAGATTGGGAAAAGACCTGGCGACTGATTCAAGAGAAGTATCGCAAGAATCCCGAATTCCAAAAATGTTCGAATGGTGGAATTGACGTCAAGATCAACGGCGCGTACATTCTCATGGGTCTTCTTTACGGCGACAAACAGATTGAGTCTACTGTCGTCATATCGACCCGTTGCGGTCAGGACAGTGATTGCAATCCGTCAAACGCGGCTGGTGTTCTGTGCACCATGTTGGGATTCGACGCGATTCCAGAGCAATATCGAGGCAAGCTCAACACGCACATGAAATTCTCTTATACCGATTATGATTTTACATCCTTACTCCAGGTGTGCGAAAAACTCGTTCGTCAAAACGTGGTCTATCAAGGAGGCCGAATCGGAAAAGACGCGTCGGGAAACGAAATGTTTGTTCTACCGGTTCAGTCGGTGAAATGTCCCCCACTTGAGCTGAGCTGGGCACCGTCCGCTCCGGAAGGCTTGCGTTTCACGGCGGAAGAGTTGAAACGAATCGTCGAACGAACCTCCGATAAATAAAAAATGTCCCGGCTTTGAAATAGGGATGTTAAAATGAGTGAAGGATGTTAAAATGAAGGACGCGTTCCCGCTTTTGCTTTCGCAGCGCGCAGTATACATTCAATGCCAAACCTCGGGCGAATCGACACAGTATAATTTGCCCTTTTGTTATTCGTATGGACAGACGGTAAAGCCGGAACACCTTGTCCAATCGCTTCGGGCGGCCTTTGCGATTCATACCGGTTTTCGCATGCGTCTGGGGCTTGATGAACATGGCCAGGTGTACCAATATCCCGACACGGAAGAACTCAAAATTGACACGGTTCAATTAACCGAGTCGGAATTTGAAATCTGGAAATCGCAATGGATGCGTCCTTTCGATCTTTTACATGAGCCGCTTGTTCGCGTTGCCCTTGTGCTGATGAACAAGCAAGTCTTTCTTTTTTGGGACGCTCATCATATCGTTTGCGACGGGACATCGCACATGGCGTTCAACGCGACTTTGGGTGAGATTCTGCGGGGAAAAGCCCCGATGATCGAGGCGATCGACCTGAAACAGGCCGTGACAATGGAACGTCAAAGGACACAGCCGCAACGTGTCGAAGAAGACCTTGCGTGGTATGGAACTGTCTTGTCGGGATGTGAAACGACGGCTCTGACCCGTCGTCCGGACAAAGTGGACTCGCGATTGGAAACGGTTGTTCGTGTTGTTGCGTCACAACGGGTGGACGAAGCATGTGGCGGTGCCCAGGTGCCGCCCAGCGTTTTTTTTATGTCGGTTTTATCGCTGAGTCTGGCGAAGTGGACGCAAGTCGATACGGTTCAACTGTGTGTTGTCAATCATGGACGTTGGGATAAATCGCTTGCGAGAACTTCGGGCATGTTTGTTCGAACGCTTCCGATAGCCGTTGATGTCGCTTCTGAAAAAACGACGGCGGATTTTTTGAGGAGTAATCGACAACTGCTTCGAGAACTTTGGACACACCAGTCGGTACCACTAGGCGAATTGCTTGATCGATACGGGCTTTCCATGGAAGTATCGTACTCGTGGCAGGGATTTTACGGAAGCTCTTTGGGGGGTGCGCAGTCGCTCGAAAAACTTCCGCTCACGCAGCCTTTGCGTCCGCTGAGTGTGCAGGTATTTGTCGAAGAAGGCAAATACATCGTCCATACGGAATACGACACGGCCTGTTTTCGCGCAAGTGATATGGAATCGTTTG
>JAQVID010000141.1 GCA_028695865.1 Thermoguttaceae bacterium
TAATTGTGCAGCGCCAAGCCAATCTGTTTGAGCTTGTTGGTACATTCCATACGTCGAGCAGCTTCACGGGCCGCTTGAACCGCAGGAAGAAGAAGCGCGATTAAAATACCAATAATCGCGATGACGACCAATAACTCGACCAATGTAAAACCGGGATAATCTTTGCGAATGTCACTCTGTTTGCCCGTTTTAACAACAAAATCGCTCATTGCCACAACTCCTCTTGCTCTTGATCAAACTTGACAAAAAACCTACAACCTCCTCATTATAATATAGATAACCATTCTTTGCAACTTGAAACGGAGATTTTTTGGAGTAATTGGAATAATAATGGGGGTGCGGTCACTATCAGCAGGACATTATTGTTACCATACGCGATTCACGAGGCGCAAGACATAATATTGGACATATTTAACCTGGTTCACCCCGGAAAAGTACAGAGTTTCCGGGGTGCTTGCCGCTTTAGGGACAGCGCAATCTGTTTGAAGACGCGTCTTGTTTCCAAAGCGGCCAAGTTCACCGTGCGTCAACGGTTACAAAACCATTGGTCAAGGGCGTTCCTTGAGGAGCATTTCCGGGGCGGGCGCAATAAGAGCCGGAATGCCGACAATTGCAATGGTGCATATTTCCAACCGTCGTGCTTTTGTGCGATCGGTCGTGACGGACCAGACACCGGGGCGCGGCGGAGTCCCTTCCGGACTGAACCAGCTTCCCTTTTTGTTCAGAGAATCTTCCTGCCAGACCGTCTTGCCGTCAGGGTCGGTCAGTGCGACTTTCACCGGCGAATAGTCAGAGCCAACGATGATGATTCCGAACCGTTTCGCTTCTTTCGGAACGTAGAAATAATAGGTGCCCGGAGCGCGAATCGGCTCAAGGGCAGGCCAGGTTGAAGACGCGATCGGAACGTTCGATTTCTCAATTCCGAGAATATTGCTTCCGCGACTGGGAATGATCGTGTAAACGCCCGACTCGGCAGCGGTCCAGGAATAGGTAAAATCGACGTCGCGTTGGGCCGGAATGGTGAAGTTGGTCACTCGTCCGGAGGGAGCCTGAACGCGAAGCGTGACAACCCGAACCGGCTGAATACCAAAACGGTATTGCCGAATGGTGAATTCAACCTTCTTTCCTTTTTGGACACTGCAAATATAGGTTTGAGGGTTCTTGACCGGAATCGTTGCCCATTTGCCTTTTCCCGCGTGATTGGCATATTCCGAGGGAGCGATCGGTTCAAGCGACAACGATAGCGGATTGATATGGTCAAGTTTCGGATCGGTCGACGCGGGGTAATGTTCCTGACACCACGCGTTGTCAAGTTTAATCATTTTCGTCGTTCCTTTTTGCGTGAATGTAATGTCTCCGCTAACGTTGACGAGTCCGCAGTTGACGACAGAAAGGTCCTGATACGAAAGAAGAGGTTTGTCGCCTCCATAATTGACGATTAAATTACCGAAATTGATATTCCCGAAATACACATCGTCTTGTGAACTGTTCCCAAGTACAATGGGCGTACCGTTCCAATCCGCACGGGATTTTTCGCGTGATCCATCAGTAAAAACATTGAGTGTTGTATTCTCAAACGAGATATTCATTCCTTCCGTCGCTTTGGAGAAGATACCGATTCCATGACGATTGTTGTCGAACAGACAATTTCTGACCGTCATGGAGCCTTTGAGTATCTTGCCGCGTGAATCGCGATTACCGATCCAGAATCCCCAACGACCATTATGCCGGGCAACGCAATTCTCAAGAACAAAAGAAGGTTCCTCAACTTCACTGCTCATATTGCCAAGATAAAACTGAAAACCGTCGCCGTCATTGTTCTCGGCCAGACAGTTTCGCATAACGCAGTTCTTGAGATAGTGAATGGGCATATCCGGTTCGAAATCGACACCCGACTTCGGCATGGTTCCCGACGTGTTACGGAAAACGCAGTCTTCAACAAGGAAATCGACCACACTGCCGATAGACAGTCCTTGGCGATGGTTGGCATCGCAGATGACTTTACGAAGGGTGATTTTGCGTGACTGAAGTTTTTCGGACTTCGGCGGCAGGTCTTTGGAACTTTTCAAACCGCCGATGCAGATACCGTCCCCACCCGATTCGGCAAGGGTCATGTTTTCGACAAGAACGTTGTACGAAGCACGAATCAGGATACAATGTCGCCATTCGGCCGGGGTGTATTCCGCTGACTGATAATCCTTTTTCCACATGCGGATCGTCGCTCCTTTTCCTTCCCCGCGAAGAGTGACGTTTTCCGCCTGAACTATGGAAATGACCGCGGCATTGGACGAATGATATTCGCCCCGTTTGGCAAGGAGTACCACACCTTCTTCGAAAATCACTTCCTGATTGCTCTTTAGTTTCATGGGCCGAACGATCCAGGGACCTCCGCAGTGGTCGACGACAAGCCGCTTTACACCGGAATCAATCGCTTCCTGCAGGATATCGGTGGAATCGGTCGGATTAAATCCCCAGAATGAGGCTTTGGGCCGTTCAATCTTGCCCGCTTTGGCCAGCGCAATCATCTTTTCATCACGGGGAATAACGCCATCCGCCGCCGATACCATTGATACCGCTGATACAGCCAGAAGAACCGCTGTCAGTACAAAAACGCCCAGGGTCAAAAATCTTTTCATGTTTTTCCTTATATTATGGTCTGTGCTTTTGTTCGTGTTACTGTTATTTGGGAAATCTCCTCACGAAACAGCAACCCGGGAAGTTTCGGAATGTACAGCAAACCGCAAAACGCGGAATGTTGATTCCGAATTTATTATAGCAACGCGGACGATTTCAAACAAGCCCTGCGGTCTCGGATGGGAAATTCGCCCGGCGCAAAACATGGGAGTGGGCTAAATATGACCGAGTGTGAATCCATGTTATGGACCTGATCGTGTTTCCTGGCAATATTTAAGGAATCGCCGCCCGACCATCGAATTGCGGCTCAATTCCCTCTTGAGTATAATGCAATCCTGACGTTAATATCAATGGGTGCGGAGGAGGCAGCTTTATAAGTATATCTAATACAAGCAACGATTTTTGGAAATTTTTCGCTTACCCTCTTTACTCTTTGCGACGTAATCGGTAAAATAGTATCGATAATGCAAGTATTATTTCCTGGGTCCATCGAAATTGACAGGTGGTCATGGCGGGCTGGTGCTTGTATTAGGAGAAAATAGTTGTTATAATCGAAATATTCGACGAGATAACAAGAAATTTGTGACGGTCGTCAGGCTGTTTTACTGGTAACTAAAGCTTTTACTAACGGATCGAATGGTAACACAACGATGAGCACAACACTCTCAATTGCCGAGGGGGTCAAGGAAGTATTGTCGCATTATCCGAATGCGGGCCGAGACTCTCTTATTCCTATTCTTCAGGAAATTCAGGAAACACAGGGCTTTCTTTCGCGAGAAGCCGTCGTGCTTGTTGGCGAGTACTTAAAACTGCCGACGAGCAAAATTTATGGGGTCGCAACATTTTACAACCAGTTCCGGTTCACGCCGAAGGGTCGTTTCCACATTCAGTTGTGTCGTGGAACGGCCTGTCACGTGAAGGGTTCCGCGGCTGTGCTGGAAGCGATGAAGCGAGAACTTAAAGTGGCGCCGGGCGAAACGACCCGGGACGGACTGTTCAGTCTGGAAATCGTCGCTTGTATTGGTGCTTGCGGTCTTGCTCCGGTGATCAATATTGACGGCAACTTTCACGCGAATATGACGACTCAGGCGATTCCGTCGCTCATTAAGTCTTATCGCAAAAAAGCGGAATAACACCCAGATCAATCCCCAATATACAAATAGAGGAATCAATCATGCAACAGGTACAACCTTTGGATAAAGAGTTTTTGAATTGGGCGTTGGCCTCGTCAGACTCCAGGGCGCCGGAGCAGGAAAAAGAGCTTGCCCGATTGCGTCGTGAAGATGTGGACCGACCGGCGATTTATGTCGGAACAGGCACATGCGGTCTTGGCGCCGGTGCGGCTTTCACGCTCGAAGCGGTCAAGAAATTCGTTGCGGCCAATAATATAGACGCGGAGATTGTTGAAGTCGGTTGTGTAGGTCTTTGCGTAGTGGAACCGATTGTCGATGTTCAGCTTCCGGGCAAGAACCGTATTTCGTTCCAGAAGATGACCGAAGACAAAGTAGACGGCGTTCTTTCCGGTATTTTTAAGGGCGAAGTCGCGCAAGACATGGTTATGGGTCAATATCGAACCCCCAATCTGGAAGCGTGGAAAGATACGCGGTTCATTGACGAGCATCCGTTCTTCGCGGCTCAAACGCGTTATGTGCTTCCCAACTGCGGCAAGATCAATCCGAGTCGTCTTGACGAATACATTGCGTTTGGCGGTTATTCGGCGCTTCGCAAGGTCCTTTCCGGCATGTCGCAGGAAGAAGTTTGCTCCGAGATGGAAAAGAGCGGTCTTCGCGGACGTGGTGGCGGCGGTTTCCCCACCGGACGCAAATGGAAGTTTGCTCATGGAACTGAAGACAAGCACCGTTATCTGGTGTGCAATGCCGATGAAGGCGACCCGGGCGCGTTCATGGATCGAGCCGTGATCGAAGGCGATCCGCACCGTCTTTTGGAAGGAATGGCGATTGCCGCTTACGCCATTGGAGCGCAAAAAGCCTACGTTTATATTCGAGCCGAATATCCGCTTGCCATTGACCGTCTGAAACACGCGATTGCCGAAGCCAAGGCAAATAATCTGCTGGGCGCCAATATTTTAGGCACGGATTTTTCGCTTGAATTCGTGATTAAGATGGGAGCCGGTGCGTTTGTATGCGGTGAAGAAACAGCGTTGATTCACAGTATCGAAGGCAAACGCGGTATGCCGCGTCCACGTCCTCCGTTCCCGGCCGTTCGCGGTCTGTTTGGTCATCCGACAATTATTAATAATGTCGAAACACTGGCCAATGTGCCCGGTATTATGCTCAATGGTGCCGACTGGTTTGCTTCCGTAGGAACGGCAGGCAGCAAAGGAACCAAAGTGTTCGCGCTTTCCGGCAAGGTATCCCGAACCGGATTGGTCGAAGTCGCGATGGGCACGCCGCTTCGTCAGGTTATTTTTGAGATCGGTGGCGGTATTGCCAACGGTAAAGCTTATAAAGCTGTTCAAATCGGTGGTCCGTCCGGTGGATGTATTCCTGAATCCCATCTGGACATTGAAATTGACTATGAATCTCTCAAGACGGTTGGCGCCATGATGGGGTCCGGCGGTCTTGTCGTTATGGACGAAGACAACTGCATGGTCGATGTGGCGAAGTTCTTCATGGACTTCATTCAGCGCGAAAGTTGCGGAAAGTGCACGCCGTGCCGCGAAGGTACCCGGCGAATGCTTGAAATTCTGCACCGCATTACTCGTGGCTATCGCGATGAGGCCGATCGTCAGACACTGGAACGTTTCCAGAGTATTATTCATTTGGAAAAACTCGCGGAAGTCATTCGTGACACGAGCCTGTGCGGATTGGGGCAAACGGCTCCGAATCCGGTACTCAGTACACTTCGCTGGTTCCGTCATGAGTATGAAGCGCATGTATTCGACCGAAAATGTCCGGCGAAAGCCTGTGTCGATTTGATCGCTTATCAGATCGAAGCCGACAAGTGCAAAGGCTGTGGTCTTTGTTCTCGCGGTTGCCCGGCCGGCGCGATTTCCGGAACGCTCAAGAGTCCGCATGTGATCGACGAAGCCAAATGCGTTGGTTGTGGCGCGTGTATTGATACATGTCGCTTCGGCGCGGTCAAGAAGGTCTGAGATTCCCGACTTCTCCGGTCGCAAGATTTTCTTGCCGATTTTGGGGAGCGGTATTGTCAATGTCAATAAACAGTAAAATATATACAAGGAATACAAAACGATGATTAACATTGAAGTAAATGGACGAACAGTCCAGGCGGAACAGAATGAGATGCTTCTGTCGGCGCTTCGCCGGGCGGGAATCGATATTCCGACGCTTTGCAATATTGACGGCCTTCCGGCCAGTGGTGCCTGCCGTATGTGTGTCGTCGAAGTGGAAGGGCAGCGGGCTCTTGTTCCCAGTTGCGCATTTCCGGTTTTCGAAGGCATGAAAGTCAAAACGCATTCGAATCGCGTTATTGACGCCCGTCGCACGATTGTTGAGCTTTTGCTCGCCGATCACCCGACCGACTGCTTTTATTGCGAACGAAACGCCAATTGCAAACTGCGTAAGCTCGCGGAAGAATTGGGGGTTCGTTCCCGACGTTACAGTGGTCAAAAGAGTGCCGAAAAGCTCGACTTCTCCGGTGCTTCGATTGTCCGAGATACCGGCAAGTGTATACTGTGCGGTCGTTGCGTTCGCGTTTGTGAAGAAATTCAGACGGTTTCCTGTTTGGACTTCATTCACCGCGGCTCCAAGACGGTGGTCGGTACGGCGTTCAACGAAGGAATGAATGTTTCCAGTTGCGTGAACTGTGGCCAGTGCGTTGTCGCTTGCCCGACCGGCGCTTTGGTCGGCAAGAGCCAACTGTCGCAAGTCATTGCGGCCCTGCAAGACCCGAATCTGCATGTCGTGGTTCAGCACGCTCCTGCCGTTTCGGTATCGATCGGCGAAGAATTTGGTCTTCCGATTGGTACCGTTTCAATGGGTACCATGCACGCGGCGATGCGTCGTCTTGGCTTTGACCGTGTCTTCGATACGAGCTTCAGTGCGGACCTGACGATTATGGAAGAAGGAACCGAACTGGTCCACCGGATCAAGACGGGTGGCGTTCTTCCGATGTTCACCAGTTGCTCTCCGGGCTGGATCAAGTTCATTGAAACATTCTATCCGGAATTTCTGCCGAACGTTTCGACGTGCAAGAGCCCGCAGCAAATGCTCGGTGCCGTTATTAAAACGTATTATGCGGAGAAGAACGGCTTGGACCCGAAAAAGGTCTACAGTGTTTCGGTCATGCCTTGTACGGCCAAAAAGTTTGAAGCAATGCGTCCGGAAATGGGACGAGACGGCTATCGCGATGTCGATGCCGTTTTGACCACGCGTGAACTTGCCCAACTGATTCGAACCTATGGAATCGATCTGAAGAATATCGAGCCGGAAGCCGCGGATACACCGTTCGGCCAGCGAAGCAGTGCCGGTAAGCTCTTCGGTGCCAGCGGTGGTGTGATGGAAGCGGCAATCAGAAGCGCTTTCTTCCTGCTGACCGGAGGCGAACTTGCCGAACTCAAAGTCGAAGCCATTCGTGGCATCGATGGCGCCAAAGAAGCTCATTTGGACATTAACGGTTTGAAGGTCGGTGTCGCGGTTGTAAACGGTTTGGGAAATGCCCGTCGTCTGCTTGATCAAATCAAGTCGGGAGAGCGAAAGGATATTCAATTCATTGAAGTCATGACCTGCCCGGGCG
>JAQVID010000142.1 GCA_028695865.1 Thermoguttaceae bacterium
GATGAGTCGGACCATAATTAACGCGGCGTTTCGGAACAATTGTCAGACCATAGAGCGTAACTTTCTCGAACGCGTGAACGTATCCTGTTTCACGATTCCAGAACGGCTCAAAACAGGTCGAAACAAGCAAATGTTTCGCAAGCGGTTCAATCCAGTCCGGGTCAATCTTCGCAACGCAACGCAAATACTTTTTGGACGTTTCAACCCGCTCGCCGGCCAGTATCCAGGCATTCTTCTTTTTAAAGAGTCCGCTTCCGGGCCACAGAAAGAATTTCGCGTTACCGGTCGTCTGATATTCGAGTGATTCCGTTTTCTTGGCGACTCCATAAAGAAGCCCGGTCAGAATCGCCCGGTGTATTGCGTCGTAACGATCCTGATTCTCTTCACGTCGGGCATGAATCGGCAGTTTGGCCTGCCTCGCCAGTTGCATAAGTTGAAGGTGTATGTCGGACCACTCCCGCATGCGATTATAAGAAAGAAATTTCTGCCGGCAAGCCTTGTTCAGTTGACTTCTCGAAAGGGTATCCTTGAGTGAAACCCAAAAGTCCCAAATTTTCAAAAAAGAGAGAAAATCCGATTGCTCATCGACGAAGACGGCATGGGCTTCGTCGGCCTTGTTCTGTGCTTCCAGCGGTCGTTCACGCGGGTCCTGAATTTCAAGAACGGACGCGATGATGAGCATTTCACGCAAACAGTCCTCTGTATCGGCCGCAAGTATCATGCGGGCAATTCGCGGATCAACAGGAAGGCGACTGAGTTTGGTTCCAAGCTCGGTCAATTCATTCTTTTCGTCGGTTGCGCCCAGTTCGAACAGCGTTTTATATCCGTCGGTAATTGAGACCATGGAGGGCGGATCGATAAAGGGAAACCGCTCGACGGCTCCCAATCGGAACGCCTTGGTTTGCAAGATAACGGAAGCAAGATTGGTTCGGCGAATTTCAGGCGTTGTATATCGCTGACGCGCATTGTAATCTTCTTCCGAATAGAGTCGAATACAAACACCTGGCCCTGTTCGACCGCAACGGCCCGCTCGCTGATCGGCGGACGCTTGCGAAACCGGCTCCACGGGCAATCGCTGCGTTCGGGACCTCGCCGAATAACGCGATATGCGCGCCGTACCGGTGTCGATTACATATCGAATGCCCGGGACCGTTAGCGATGATTCCGCAACGTTCGTCGCGATGACGATTTTACGCCAGGAGGACACGCGAAATATTTTTTGCTGTTCCGAGGAAGGAAGTCTCGCGTACAGCGGTAATATTTCCGTCTTTCGAGCCGCGTCGTCTCGCGGAATGGAATGATGTTTCAGAAGCTTGGCCGTTTCGAAAATATCGCGTTCCGTCGGCATGAAAATGAGCATATCACCACGATCAAGTCGGGCAAGTTCGTCGACGGCTTCGAGCAGTGCCCGCTGGTGCAAGTCCTCGTCGTCAAGTATTTCTTTTTCGTCGTTGCCGGGGAGTTCATCGACTGGTCGATAAACAATGTCGATCGGATAACTTCGCCCGGTGACTTCAAGCACAGGGGCCGGACCTTTGGCAGAAGAGAAATGCCGCGCAAAGCGTTCGGCATCGATCGTCGCGGACGTTATAATCAATTTCAAATTCGGACGACGCGGAAGTATTCGCTTGAGCATGCCAAGCAGGAAATCAATATTGAGCGAGCGTTCATGCGCCTCGTCGATAATAATCGTATCATATTGATCGAAGAACGGATCGGTTTGCGATTCGGCAAGTAAAATACCGTCCGTCATGATTTTTACAAGCGTATTCGGTCCGGTCTCGTCTGTGAATCGAATCTTGTATCCAATCGTCTGACCAATTCCTGTACCGAGCTCTTCGGCAATTCGTTCCGCGACACTGCGCGCGGCGATACGGCGCGGCTGGGTATGACCTATGGTCCCAAAAATCCCACGACCCAATTCAAGACAAATTTTCGGAAGTTGTGTCGATTTGCCTGAACCGGTTTCGCCACACAAAACGATTACTTGATGTTCCTGAATCAGTTTCGCGATTTCCGTCCGGCGTTCACTCACAGGAAGTTCGCCCGGATATGAAATTTTCGGAATCGACTGACGGCGCTTTTGTGCTTGCTCAACACTGGCGGCCATGTCGTCGGCCAGGGTTTTGAGTTCCTTGTCGAACCGTGATTGTTTTTCGAGCGTTGCCGGATTCTGGAACACAAGACTGGTCCCTTTTTCAGAAGCAAGTTCGGCGAATTGCTTTTCAAGCGTTCCGATGCGGCGTTTAAATCGGAACCGATGAGCAAACATGGTTTGGTCAAGTTGACGTTTTAATTTAAATAAGGAAAAATCGGTCATAATATTAAAGAGTTTCTATTTGTCAGATTTCAAACGCGGCTCTTTACCACGGGGCGAGTCTGCAATCAAACGGGCAATCAGTTCGGGGGTGAGTTCGCCGAAAGAGTGAACGAGCATGTCGGCCTTGGCGTATTCATAGGGCAAATGACCTTGGCTGAAAAAACCGATGGTCTTCATTCCGGCGGCCACTCCGGAGAGTATTCCGCTTTCCGAGTCGTCGATAATTGCGCACTGTGATGGACTCACGTTCATCTCTTGTGCCGCCTTGAGAAAAATGTCCGGCCACGGTTTGCCGTTTGCGACATCTGTCCCTGAAACGATGCTCTTTAAGTGTGAACGGAGGTCAAAAAAGTCAACGATAAAATGAACATTGATTCCCGGGCCGGATGAGCCCACCGCAACCGCGAAACCAAACGATTCCAACTGCAACAGGAGTTCTTTTGCTCCGGGAATCAATTTGACTTTCGCCGGAACGTATTCCCGGTACAGTGTTTCTTTTCGCTCGTCAAGACGACGGATATCTTCAGGCGTGACGTCATGCGGCCAATTGTTCTTAATAATTGCCCGGGAAGTTTGACCAAACGTCTGCTGAAACAGTTCGGAGGTGAACTCGAAGCCGTCTTCCCGCGCCGCGACCACCCAACTTTCAAAGTGCGCCGGGTTACTGTCGACCAAAACACCGTCAATGTCAAATATAAAGCCAAGGGGGTTATTCATATCGTTATTTACGCTTTCGCTCTTTACTCAAACTGCATGGAATGAACTTCGTTGCCAGGTTGGAATCATGCTGTTGTCTCGTTGTGTCGTTGTCTCGTTGTATTGTTGTATTGTTGTCAAAAATACTTTGGTCTGAATTTTATTGCCCGAGCGTTTTCAGCCGAATCATTTGCCGCCGGTCGATGTGCTTGTCGGTGTGGTTGTCGGTGCGGTTGCACCGGCGCAATGGTCTGGTTTGACACCGCCAGTTGGTTTGACGTCGCCAGTTGGTTTGACACCGCTGACCGGTGTTGCTCCGCCGGTTGGCTTGGCTTCGCCTGTTGACTTGACTTCGCCTGTCGGTGTTTTCGGCGAGGGCGTTTCAGTCGCTCCCTTTTTGTCAGGAGCCGTTACGGCTTTGGCCGGTTGGGACTGCTGTTGAATATGACGTTCGAGCCAACTGCGAATTTGTCGCTGAACCGGCTGGCTTTGGCGAATCAAAAGACAACATGAGGTCATGTCGTACCAGATAAAATCCTGATTGTCTTTCCATGAGCCCGGCGAAACGGACGTCTTGATTTGTTCCACAAGCGAACGAACTTGCGATTCACTTGGTTTGGCCGAATCAGGCGGAGCGAATAAATGAACTTCGAATGTTTTATATTCCCGGGCCGCCTCTTGCGAGGTAAGCAGAATTAAATTGGCGCCAAGCACAACATAATCAAGTTTTAGCGGAGTCAGGAGCGTCGTAAGGACCTGATCTATCGGAATATGATCGACACGAATCGCGGCACTGGATTCGCGATTGATTCCTTTTCGGGCAAGTTCGGCGTCGTCGAAAAGAAATTCCAATTTGGCTTCATTGGCAATGAGCCCAATCGGGTCCATAAGCGGAACATTTTCGAAATAGGAAAGCGACATGGTTTGCGATAGTTTATCCCAACAAGTAATTTCCGGTACAAGCAACTCGTTTGCCATGTCTGTTTGTCGGGAAAGTATCCGAATTGTTCGCAACTGTTCAAACAGACGCTTCATCGCAAGGTTGTGGTCCGCGGTTTGATTAACATGAAGTGTTTGTTTTTCCCAATGGAGCGATCCTTTTCCTCCTGCGGAATCCCAACTTCCAGGCGAGATCATCTCTTTAACCAGCCGGGTCAATTCGTCTTGAGTAATCGCGGTCGAAAGAGCTCGCGGGCGGCCCGACTTATCCGCCGGGGGAGTGCCCCCCGTTTTCGATGCCTGACTCGTCGTGCTCACACTGCCGGACGCCAAACCGCTAAGATCGAATGAAGCGGCGACAAACGCGTCTTGGTCGGGCATGGTCAGAAGAATGCGCCCGTTTTCTTCCTTGACAAGGAGCTTGCTCAACCTGGCTGTTTCATTCAGGCTGTCGCGGACCGTTTTGCCTTCGAGTCGAAATTGAACCCGAGCTGAACAAAGCGGGCGAATCTGTTCCATACAATCCAAATCAAATACAATCGGCACGCCGGAAAGCCCGGAGAGAATCCGTACCGTTTCCGCAAGAGATTGGCCGGAAAACTCAATGGAAACAAGCGGCTGTGCCAGACGCGATTTCACATCGATGATCGGAGTTGTTTTTTTGAGCGGCTGAAGCGATTTGAGCAACGACGCCTGCGTATTGCCGGACTCGCCAAGCACGAATTCTTCTTCATCGTCTTTTTCCCCCTTCTGATTGGATGGGCCTTTTGAGGTCGGATTCGTCGCGTCAGGGGCTTTCGCCGCGGTCCCGGGTTGCGTTGAATCTCCCGAGCCCTTGGTTCCGTCCTGTTTGGTCCCATGAGCAACGGTTGAACTTGTGCCCGTCGCGTTGGGGGTCGTCATGAACGGATGGGAGGCCGACGGAGTGGTTGTCGCCGTTGCCGGGGAAGCGGGTGTTGCGTCCGCAGGATTTCCCGACGCGGCAGGGACAGACTCGGGCGTCATATTGGGAGACTCTGACACACCAGCGGACGCAGGGGGGGCAGGCGTCTCGAATGGAGATGCAGACGACGCGGGTGTATCGGGCGACTTGGCTTGCGACTTGTCGGGTACCGCTGTGCCCGAGGCTGCGACAGTGTTTGTCCCTTCGGTGGGTTGAGTCGCGGCTTTTGGCTTTTGCGACGAGTCGTCCTTGACCGTGCTATCGGTGTTGACATTCTTATCGTTATCGACATGAGCAGGCGACTCGGCCGACTTTTGATTGGGAACGGCCGTTGCCGTGGGAGGTTCTTTGGCAACCGGAGGACGAACTTGCCTGGAACGAATCACCAGAAGAATCGTGACAGACAGAAAAAGAACGCAAGCTGTTCCAATGAGCACAAGCAGTAACCGGCTGTTCCACACGCTTTGATCGGCGGCAGGAACATCGTCCAAAACCGGAGGTGCTTCGAGCGCGGTGGGCAGCACAGGAGGTTTTTTGTTTTCTGTGTCCGTATCTGTTTGTGTCAACGGAATTTCAGGTTCAGACAAGGCAGACAAGATTGGCGGCATATTCACAACGCGCGCACCGACCGGCACAGAGGCAACTTCCGTGGAAAAAGTTTCGGGGTGAATCGGGGGAACGCTGGCAATATCCGTTTCTGTATCCGGGAGAGCGTCTTTTTTTGAAAAACTTTCATCTTCAAGCTTCTGGGGCGGTTGGACAAGTATCATGCCGCCGCATTTGGGACAGGCGACAATTTCGCCTACGAGCGAAGAGTCAATGACTCCAAAGCGGGCTTCGCATGTCGTACATCTGATTTCGAAAAGTTTTTTGTCCATAAAACAACCTTTTGCAGGTCTCCATTGTCGCGCGGCGTCCTTGTGGTATGATAAATCTATGTTTATCGAATGCATTATACACGATTATTCAAATTCATTATAGAGGTCTTCTCGCGATGAGTCAAAACAATTTTAAAATGAGCTGGATCGATACTCGACAAGACGATGTACAAGTCAAAATGGGCGAATTACGAAAAAAACTTAGCCCGAACGGAAATATCGTCAGTCCCGCCGGAAAAAAAAGAACTTTAGAGACTTTCGGGGAAGCCTTGACTCCTCATCAGGTTGTTAATCGCATTTGCGACGATGTTGCGGCCGGCGGTTTGACTGCCTTGCTCGATTATAATAAACGAATCGATCACGCCGATTTGACTCCCGAGACAATCAGGGTATCCGAACACGAAATGAGCGAGGCACACGCCAAAGCCGATCCGGCATACCTTCAAACGATTAAAAATATTAAAAATAATATTTGTGCGTTTCAGCAGGCGATTTTGCACAAGAATATTCGAATTGAACGGCCCGGAGGCTTTCTGGTTGAACGCTATCGTCCCTTGCGACGAGTTGGAATTTGTGTCCCGGGCGGGGCCGCCGCCTATCCTTCCACTCTCCTCATGACCGCCGTACCGGCTCAAGTTGCCGGTGTAACGCAAATCGCCGTCATGGCGCCACCGACCGATTTCGGAGCAAATAATCCTGACTTGCTTGCCGCTTGTTGGGAAATTGGAGTCCGTGAGGTCTATCGAATGGGTGGAGCGCAGGGGGTGGCCGCCTTTGCTTATGGAGTGACGGGAATCGAACGAGTGGATAAGATCGTCGGACCGGGTAATTTGTTTGTCGCTCTGGCGAAACAGCGTGTGTATGGCGAAGTCGATATAGACGCCATTGCCGGACCGAGTGAAGTTGTCGTTATTGTTGATGAATCGACACACCCGGAATACACCGCGTACGACATGATGGCGCAAGCGGAGCATTCGCCGGGAGCAAGCATTTTGATCGGCTGGGATAAAAACGTCTTGCTCGCCGCCGAAGAAGCGATTGGAAGCCGTTTGGCAACTGTTTCCCGGGGGGAGCTGGCCCGACAATCTCTGGAGGATTTTGGGGCGATTATCCTGACTCGCTCTCCTCAGGAAGCGTGTGAAATGACGAACCTGATTGCCCCGGAACACCTTCACATCGCGACCAAAAACGCTGAAGCTCTGGCCGATCAAATCTCGTGTGCAGGGGCGATTTTCCTTGGTAATTTCACCCCGGTTGCCCTGGGCGATTACGCGGCCGGGCCATCGCATGTTCTGCCAACAAGCGGAACGGCGCGATTTACCGGCGGTTTAACCTGCAATGATTTTCTGCGAGCCAATAGTATCATTTCGTTTTCTCAAGAAGGACTGGAGCGAATGGCCGACGATATATATCGGTTGGCGACCATCGAAGGCTTGACGGCACACCGTGAAAGTGTTGAAATAAGGAGAAAGTCGAAATGAGCAAAGTTCGCGTTGGAATCATTGGGGCAGGACGATTGGGGACATTTCACGCGGACAAAGCCGCGGCTCATCCTGATGTTGAGT
>JAQVID010000143.1 GCA_028695865.1 Thermoguttaceae bacterium
TCATGGCAGGCACGCTTCTGGAAATCAAGTCGTTTCATCTTCTCCCCACGGAAGAAGAAGTTGAGGAAGAATTGGAAGACCCGCGACAGGAACTTGTCCGACAGCTTTTGTCGTACAAGAAATTTTGTGAGCAGGCCGGCCTTTTGGAAGAGCGAAGCCGATTATGGCAGCGCCGATATCCGCGGCTTTCCAATGACCTTGTTCCCAAGAGCCGTAATCCGGCGGAAGAGCCGATTTACGAACTTGAATTGTGGGACTTGGTAAGCGCGTTTGGTCGAATCATTCGGGAAAAAGCTCCCTTGATTCGGCACACGGTCGTTCAGGACGAAATTCCTGTGACTGTTTTTATGCAACGTGTATACAATCGACTCAAGCGAGAGCAAAAAGTCGAATTTTCGTCGCTGTTCCAGCAGGCGATGGCAAAATCGAACATGGTCGGAATTTTTCTGGCCGTTTTGGAATTGGTGCGGCATGAGTATGCCCGAATACTTCAAAAAGAATTATTCGGGGAAATCGAGATTCAATACCGCGAAAGTTCCAAACCGCTTGACTTTGCCAATATGGAGTATCGGGATGTGCCCGGGCTGGAACAGGCTGGTTAATGTTTGTTTCCAAATGGTGTCAGTTAATCGATCTTGTGTTAAATCGTTTTTAGAAAAAGGAGTTTTACAATGTCCAACGTTCCGGAAAAAAAAGATAATGCCGACCAGAGTAATCAGGCTCGTTCCCAGGTGCAAGTTGACGACACGCACGCCAGTGCCGGTTACGCCAATTTTTGCCGCGTCATTGGAACACCGGAAGAAGTCATTCTTGATTTCGGTCTCAATCCGCAGCCGATGGGCGCTTCCGCCACGCCGATTCCGGTTACTCATCGTATCGTGACGAATCTTTTCACGGCCAAACGTCTTCTTCACGCGCTGGGGATGACCATTCAGCGTCATGAAGCCGCGTACGGCCCGCTCGAAATTGATGTGACCAAGCGAATGCGAAATCAGAATCAGAATCAGAATCAGTGAACACTTTCCAACATGCTGTCATGACTTCCGACGATGTTTTGTTTTGCCCCTTGATAAGCGGGAGCAGCGGTAACGCGTCGTACATTGCCTGTGGCAGTACGCGTTTGTTGATCGATTGCGGCGGAAGCGGTCGCCAAATCTCAAGCTGTTTGGAGGAGATTGGGGTCGACGTCGCAACGATCAATGGAATCCTGATTACCCACGCCCACCGGGATCATACCTGTGGGGCCGGTATTTTGTCACGCCGTTATGATGTCCCGATTTACGCAAGTATCGGTACGTGGGAAGAAATTCAAAAACGTAATCAGATAGGCGATGTGAGCGTTCGAAACATGAAGGTGTTTCAATCTTCCAGTTTGCAACCGCTTGTGCTCGGACCGCTTGAAATTTCGTTCTTTCCCACTCCGCATGACGCGCCCGACCCGGTCGGATATCGCATTGAGCATGGTCATGCTTCTGTGGCAATCGCGACCGATATCGGTTGTATTTCCGCAACCTTGCTGGACCATTTGGACGGTGCCTCCGTTGTACTTCTGGAAGCCAACCACGATCCGGTCATGTTAAGAAATGGACCGTATACAGACCAACTGAAGCGACGCATTCTCAGTAACGTCGGACATCTGTCGAACGAGCATGCCGGACTCCTTGCCGGCCGTCTTTTGCGAAGCGGAACACGACGAATTTATTTGGGGCATTTGAGTAAAGAGAACAATACACCCGAGATGGCCTTATCGACTGTCGTTCATACATTGGAAAACAGTCAGGTCGATTTCGTTGAGCAAACGCAAATTATCCTTGCGCCCCGATATGTGCCCGGCCCGATGACACGTATCAGTGCCGACGGCGAATTATTTCTCGACCTGCCATGATTTAATTACGCCCGTATCGGTACCAAAAAGTATGGTGTAACCGTCCGGTGAAAACGTTACGGCCGTGATTTTCGTGACCTCCGGATCAGGGTCCTCATAAATCCGGTCGATCGTTTCTTTGCGAATATCCCACTGTACGAGCCGGCCTTTGGTTTGCCCGGTTCCGACGACCAGTTTGAGATTATTCGGTGAAATCGCCAGTGACGTAATGCGCTCTTCATGCTCTCCGAGTTCGGCGAAAAGCTGCCCATTGGCGGTTTGCCAGACTCCGACGTATTTCGATTTGGAGCGAACGGCAATCATTGTGCTGTCGCTGGAAAAAGCGCAGCGGCGACGTTCCACGCCGTCTTTGGCACGGAATGTCGAAACTTTTATCGCCTCCAGAGGCAGCTTTTTCGCGTCTTCCAGCTTGAGTGTTCCGGCAACCAGCAGGTCCCAAATAACGATTGTGCGATAGACTCCTTGTTCTTCGGGTTTTGGTTCGGTGGGGAGGGGCGAGACGGAAGGCGGTGAGGTTTGCGGTGATTGCTGATTATTTGGGACCATATCCGAAACGAGAGTCGCGACGAAATCGTTTCGCGGTGAGAAGGCCAATATCTCCGTAACGCAACATTTTTTCTTTTGCTTCGTTTCAAAAGACTCGGACGCAACTTCGACTTCAATTTCGGGGAAAACGACGACTCTTTTCGGTTCGTCGCGATCAATTAAACTCCAATTGCCATCGCGGCCCAAACACGCGATCCAGTGAGCGTCCTGCGAAAGTCGAATTCGAGCTTCGTCGAAGTCGTCGGAGAGAATCGATTGGATTTGTCGCTGGTGCCCCGGCTCAAATACCCTGATATTCGATTTACGCAGTCCCCATTGATTAACAGGGCGATCCTGGGAGGCGTCGGCCACGAAGAATCGCTCGCTTTGGCTGTCGAACGCTGTTGAAAAGACCGACGATATGGCCGATAGTTCTTCAGGTGCTTCCGGCCTGCTATGATTGAATTCAACGTCCCAAAGGCTGACTTTCAGAGAAGACGGGTTCAGGTTGTTGGATTCCGGATTCTGTGTTACATCTTTCCATATTGCCGCAAGATATTTTCGGCTGGGAGCCATTTGGAGCTTAATGACCGCCCCGGGTACTTCGCAATGTGTTTCGACGACCAGATTCTCATCGGAACCGACTTGAGTTGGTGTCGCTTGAGCGTCTTTCTTTCCAAGCAATCGCGTCAACGGATTTTGCGGCCAGGCGGACCAGGCATACTCACTTGACCCCAGCAGCAGGATCACGAGAACAAAACCGGGCCAAAAAAGGCGATTAAACATTTTGCGATCTCCATACAGAGAACAAAAACAGAGTAAATACTGATTGGTCTGTCTGCGGGAATGATTTTTCATTCCGATAAAAGGCGGACACTGCGGTAAATAAACCCCAAACGATGGTATTTTAATCATTCTGGAAAGATTGGTCAAGACAGAAAAAATTTAAGCGGTCTAACGATTACAGCAGTATCCCAATCGGTTTTTTGCAGAAACTCTCTTTTTTTATAAAAGTTTTTCTGGTAAAAAAATAAAATGAGGTTAAAATCGAATGTAGTTGATGTAAGCGTTGTTTGTTTTGTGCCGGTCGTTTCGGCGGTAACAAAAAAAACGATCATAAACTTTGCCAAGTCGTTGAGGAAACCGTTCCTTTTCCGGCTCATCATGTAACCTGTTATCATTTTTGTTTTCAAGGATTTACGCCATGAACAGTAGCAGACTTTTTATTCCGGAAAGTATTGTATTTTACTTTCTGGCATTCCTGGTCTCGGTGGCCATCCTTACTGCCGGCTTGATAGGCTATTATCAATTGCCGGCACTGGAAGCGATGTTTGGCCCGGGGACTTTTTCGGCCCTTGATTTGGGTCGCCCGATCAATATTTTAACCTGGCTGTTTTCGGTACTCTGGATCGTCATGGTCCTTCAGGCCTTTATGATTATTGCCTTGACACACGAAAACCGACTGGGGCTTTTTCAGCAGTTGTTTTGGATCAATGTCGCGGTGATTTGCCTCGTCATGAGTGCCAATTCCATCTGTTCCTTTTCGCCCATGTTAAAGAACGCGTTTGAAGGTTCGCTCGACAAAACAGGCGTTTCCGAGTCTGCGCGACTCATTGTCTATCGATTCATGTATGTAGGAGTCGCGTTCTTTTTGTTTATTGAGCTTTCCTTGCTCTTAAGTTATATTCGCAAGCAGTGCAAGTCGCGGATGCTTTTGCATTCCAGTTTTATGTTCTGCCTGCTTGTGTTAGGAATTACGTTTTTCTGTTGCTGGCAGATTCCAAACGAAGCGGCGTCTCCAGAATCGGTGTTACCTTCAGCCCCGGGAACTTCCGAACCTGATCACACAGATCGGAAGCCTTCCCGGGCCAGAGGGCTCATTGCTTCTCATTCCGAGAAGAATCGCGTCAAAACACTCAAAACCGAAGAGGGCAAACCTCGGGTGGTTGCGCAAAACGACGCGTCCGGTTCCTTTCGTTATGCTTCACAGGAAGATGATCATATTAGTAATAAAACGGATGTTTCGGACAAAATGGTTGTTCGAACCAGCCAATTCACGACGGTTGCGGATGAATCCATGGTATCCGAAACGTCAGACGAATCAACCCGGAATATCGCGGACGATCACACAACGGATGATCGCGATACAGACGAAACCGCTGTGACCGCAGTGGTCCGACCCGAAAAGAATGCAGACATGTCGGACGAAAAGACCTCTTCAGCCAACAGTGACAGTGCCAAAGAGCCGCAAACGATGAAACGCTGGGAAGACCTGTTCGGGTGGCAGAATTCCTTGGAAGAACAATGGGGATTCAAAGGCCAGTTCGAAGAGATGCTGGGGCTTTCCGGCTCCATTGAGGCCTTGGTTTTGGGGGCGGATGTGTCGCTCGATTTGGTACGAATTCGCAGAATTATCCGTTATGGCCTGTTCGGATTCTCGCTGATTACGTTGTGCATTGCCTTCGGTCTGGTTGCCCGGGGAGGAAAGTTGGAAATCAATCGTCGATATCGACAGCAATTCGAACGCTTTTACGGGATCAATGAAGGTTATCGTTTGGCCACGAAAAACTCTTTCTGAATACTTCTTTTTGCGGAATGGCATTCTTTTGTGGAAACGGGGTACATTGCCCGCGTTTCCTGTCGGTACAGGCTCCAAACCTCTTGAAAAAAGAAAACGAACAGATAAAATAGAGGAAAACGTCGCCTGTTGTGCGGAAATGCCGTAGCGTTTCAGAAAAATCTTTTGTTCCTTCAGATAGGGAAAATCATGGTCGAGAAAAAAAATCTTGTGGTCTGTTTCAGGGAGACTCCGGTCGATGAGTGCCTGATTCGTCGAATCGCCAATGCCTGGCCCGACGTTCATATTATCAATACCGATCAAAAAGGAATTGGTCAAGCTCTCTTTGAAGCCGATTATTTTTGTGGTCACGCCAAGGTTCCTGTCGATTGGGAAGGAATCGTTCGACAAAAACGACTCAAATGGATTCAATCTTCTGCCGCCGGCATGGACTGGTGTCTTGTCCCTTCGGTTATCGACTCCGATATTATGGTGACCACGGCCGCCGGTGTTCTGGCCGACCAGGTTTCCGAACATGGCCTGTCGCTTATTCTTGCCTGGCACCGTAATTTACAAGCTTTTATCCTCGATCAGCATGCCCGCGAAGGCAATCCGGACTGGCACGCTTTCAAACGTAAACCCACTGACGACTTAACAGACAAATGTGTCGGTATCGTTGGTTTTGGCGGGGTGGGACGACGTTTTTCGCAAGTCGTCGCGCCTTTTGCCCGACGGATTATCGCAACCGATCTCTATCCGGAAAACAAACCGGAACATGTCGCCGAACTCTGGGATGCCGGACGCCTGGATGATTTACTGCAAACCAGTGACGTCGTCTTCTTGTCGCTCCCGCTTAATTCGACAACTCGCCAAATTTTTACGGCTGATCGCTTTGCCCGAATGAAAAAGGGCGCTTTGTTCGCAAATATGGCACGTGGCCCTCTGGTCGATACTGATGCTCTGGTCGCTGCTCTGGCCAGCGGTCATTTGGCGGGCGCGATTATGGACGTAACCTCACCGGAACCGCTGCCGAAGGACCATCCGCTTTGGAACTTTTCCAACGTACTGATTACACCTCATGTCGGTGGACAGATTCGTTGGCGTTTCGAAGATATTTGTGATATCTTTTGCGAAAATGTTCGACGTTTCCACGCCGGTCAGCCCCTTATCAATTTCCTTTCCCCGCTCGGAAGAAAGCTCGGCTTCCCGATTCGCGATGGTAAAACTCCGCTGTGGATCGATGTGAAAAAGAAATATTCCACACGCTGGGATGTATGAAATTGCGGGCACGATACACGCAGCATTTGGCGGCAGTATGGTTCCGACGGCAAACCGCGTCGTGGTACGAATTCCGGCTGGCTTGTGATTTCCAAAACACCAGCCGTCATGAAAAACATGTTTTCGGCGAAACCGGGACGTTATACGCCAAACGCACAAGCTTTGCGTTTCATCTCTGTTTTTCCCAACTTTCTATCCCGCCGGGCATGACAACGAACATGGGGTGTACAAGCAGTTCCTGTACCAGGCTCAACTGCCGCGCAGCTTGCGGGTCTCGTTTGATCAGTTTTTTCAGCAGATGTTGACGCTCGTACTCAATCTGGCCTGCCGTAACGGGAATAACAATCTTCACGTCCGGAACGTCAATCTTGCGGTCGTCGAAACGATAATTTCGGCGGCGGGACTCGGCCAATATTTCCGCAAGATAAATCGCAATGGCCATACAGGGATGATCCGTGTTCTTGAACCGGTCAAGTTGAGGATGATTACGGTAAGCGACAGAGGCTTCAGGATCGACAGTCCAACGTTCCAGAACGCTTTTCGCAAGGAGTCCTTCACGCCAATTGGCCAAAAGTCCTTGTCGATCCAGATACCGGGGATGAAGTGTCCAGAGTCTCATCTTGATTCCTGATCATTCCTTGGAAATTTACATGGGAAGCTTTAAAGAAGTATTGCAATAACAACGGGGCAGGCCCCCCCTTGGAGAAAAGTTCCCTGTAATCTGTCATTCCAGATATGCAAGCCGACCTGCGTAGCATACCTGTAGTTCATTCCGGTTTCGGATCTGATTTCGATTTCGCCCCCGGTTTGGCTTCCTGTTTGGCTTCCTGTTTGGCTTCCTGTTTGGATTCCTGTTTCGATTCCTGTTTCGATTCCTGTTTCGATTCCTGTTTCGATTCCGGTTTCGATTCCGGTTTCGATTCCGGTTTGGTTTCCGGTTTGGTTTCCGGTTTGGTTTCCGGTTTGGTTTCCGGTTTGGTTTCCGGTTTGGTTTCCGGTTTGGTTTCCGGTTTGGTTTCCGGTTTGGTTTCCGGTTTGGTTTCCGGT
>JAQVID010000144.1 GCA_028695865.1 Thermoguttaceae bacterium
TATTTCCAGTATCAACTGAAACCGCGTATATTTGATCACGACGATACATCCTCCGGGGTCAACGGAATCCGTTTTTGAATCGAACGGTTTGTCTTTTGGGGGCCGTTCCGTGCATCAAAAACGGTACCCCCAATCCGAATATCGAACCACACTTCCATTATCGCAAGAGTGTCTTGCCCCCAAAAAGGGAGCAAGGGGCCATTTGCATTTAAGCGTAACGAGATGAACGCGAAAATTTGGGCCGGACCAAAGAAATTTAGCGGCGAAGCATGACACGACTGTCAGCAACGGAGCAACCTTTACCATCGGCATGAACGATCAACGGGTTAATATCACATTCGGCGATTTCCGGATGATTCACAACCATGGTCGAAAGACGCAACAGGGTATCGGTCAGAGCGGCAATGTCGCACTTGGGAGCACCACGATAACCGTCGAGCACTTTGAACGCCTTGATCTCGCGAATCATATTGTCGGCGGACGACTTCCACATCGGGGCCAGTCGGAACGTAACGTCCTTCAAAAGTTCAACGAGAGTACCACCCAATCCGAACATCATGAGCGGACCAAAGCTTGCGTCACGATTGCAACCGAGAATGACTTCAACGCCCTTTTCGGCCATTTGTTCAATGAGAATACCGTCAATTTTGGCACCCGGGACACTCTTTGCGACGTTTTCGTAAATTTTGGCGTAACCGGCGCGAGCAGCTTCAGGACCTTCGATATTGAGGAGAACCCCTCCAGAGTCAAACTTGTGAACCACATCAGCGGACATGACCTTCATCACAACTTTGGAACCAATTCCGGCAACAATTTCAGCCGCCTGATCGGCAGTAGTCGCGATTCCACTCTTGAGGAGCGGCAGTTTATAGCACTCGAACAGAGCCCGGCAGTCGGCCTGGGTCAAATATTTTTCGTGACCACCGGCCAGATAACCGTCGATAACCTGTTTGGCTTTTTCGACATCGCAATCGGTGAGTGTCGCGTACTGGCGACCGCCCATTTCTTTTGACTCGGCCAAACGAACGGCCCCACCAAGGGCATTCACACCGGCTTCCGGGAACGAGTAGTTCGGAACGCCTTGCGAAACGAGAACGTCAACACCCTTTTGAACGTCGGCCGCTCCCATAAAGGAGCAAATGACCGGCTTACCGATTCCGGCAATGGCTTTCGGAATATTGGCACCAATATTATCTGTATCGGTCATTGACTGCGGGGTAAGAATAACCATGCCCATATCGACGTTCGGATCGTTCATGATCGTCGTCACAGCGGCTTCATAACGATCGCTCTTGGCGTCGCCGAGTACATCGACCGGATTGCGGAGTGAAGCGGCTTCGGGCATCTTGTCGCGGAGCGCGTTTTTGGTTTCATCGGAGATCGGGGCAAGTTTCAACCCGGCGGCCACAGCGGCATCCGTGGCCATAATACCAGGGCCGCCCGCGTTGGTAATAATCGCCAAACGGCGTCCCTTCGGCAAGGGTTGCGTGGTATAAAGCGAAGCCAGGTCGAACAGTTCCGCAACGGTATTAACTCGCTGAACGCCAGACTGGGCAAGCAAAGCGTCGTAAACACGATCACTTCCGGCCAAGGAACCGGTGTGACTGCTGACCGCTTTGGCCCCTTCGGCACTGCGTCCCGATTTCAGGCAAAGAATCGGTTTGTGTTTTTCCCAGAAAATCTTCGAAGCGATTTCGCGGAATCGTTTGCCATCGCTAATATTTTCCAAATACATCGCAATGACTTTCGTCTTGGGATCATCGGCCAGGTATTCGAGCAAATCAACTTCCTTGACATCGGCCTTATTGCCAAAACTGACAAACTTGCTAAAACCCATCTGACGGGCTTGAGCATAGTCCAAAACGGAGGTGCAAAGAGCTCCGGACTGCGAAATGAACGCAAGTGTACCTTCTTCACAAATCTTGGAAGCGAAACTGGCATTGACTTTTACACCGGCTTCCGGATTGATAATACCAAGGCAGTTGGGACCAACCAGCGGAATGCCCGCTTCCTGAACCTTGCGAGTCAATTCCTGTTCGCGCTCCAGACCTTCGTGTCCTGTCTCTTTGAAACCGGCGGAAATAACAACGATTCCATTAACCTTCTTTTCGCGGCACTGATCGACTACATCGAAAACCGCCTTGGCCGGAACGACTACCGCGACCAAATCGACTTCTTCCGGAATCTCAAGCAGTGAGGTATAGGCCTTCACGCCGAGAATTTCACCACCCTTCGGATTGACCGGAAAAATCTTGCCGGTAAAATCTTTCACCAAGTTCTTGAGCAGGTCATTACCAACACTGCCTGGTCGTGCCGAAGCGCCAACAACGGCTACCGATTTCGGATAAAACATTTTGTTGATCTTCGCAAGTTTGTCTGCTGACATTACTCGTTCCTTTCATAAGTTTTTGAAAAAAGGATTGCATATATCGTAAAAACACACTAATTGACTAACACAAGGGGGCCGTTGAAGCGGTCGACCAATGTTGCCGGCAAAGTATACCGGTAAATATTATAAGGATAACAGATTTTCAATCAAAAGAAAGGTCTTGAAGAAATTTTTTCTTTGGGAAAATTGCAAAACGCTCAACTTTTGTTATAATCAATATAGAGAAACTTGATAAAAGATTTGGAAACAAATAATACAACTCCTTATTCAAACTTTGCGGTTAATCCTTCTTGCCAGTGGGATTTAGCCGTTCCCCCGTTGATAGAGAGGGTAAAACAATGGCAAAAACGAAGAAAGTATTTCCGAAACTGCACAACGCAACCTGGCCGGGCGTAGTCGGCAAGGGAGCCCCGGGCGGTGATGCGTGTATTGAACTGGACACCATGCTTGATTTAACATGTGCTGCCGAAGTCGACGGCAACCGGTTCGACGGTTTTGATCTTTTTTTGGCGGCACCTCATTTTGACTTGAGTCAGGCGGAGACGCTGCTTGATCCGCTTGTCGAAAAGACATTGGCTCGCAAGTTGGAAATTGGTTCGGTTGTTGCTCCGATTTGGTCGGGTTCGGCCATGGGAAGTCAGGAGAAGCGAACGATTTTTTTGGAGGCGGTCCGAAGCGCGTGCGCGGTTGCCCAAAAGCTTCGGGAAAAAGGAGTGCGTCCCAACGGATGTGTACGAATCGATTCGTCGTGCTCCGTTGAAGATTGGTCGAAAGACCCGGAAGGAAACCAAAAGCAAATTGCCGAAACGTTTTCCAAAGCTTGTGATATTGCGATGGAATACGACGAAATGCTTGCGGCCGAAGGCGAAATATGCTGGGGCGGCATGCACAGTTGGAAGCGCATGCTCCAGTTGCTCGAAATGGTCGATCGGCCTCAAACGCTCGGTTTTCAGGCCGACATGTCGCATACCTTGCTTTATTTACTTGGATACAATGCTCCGGAAGACCGGCTCGTTCCGGAAGATTTCGACTTTTCCGACACGGCGACATTTGACGCGGCATATCGTCGGATGACGAACAAATTGCGACCGTGGACCATTGATCTTCATATTGCTCAGAACGACGGCTCTGTTTACGGCAGTGGTTCGCATGACAAAACAGGTCGGCATTGTCTGGCGAAAGACCCCAACGGAAAACTCGATATCGTCAAGTATGCCGGTTTTTGGCTCTCGGACGAAGACGGACTTTGCAAGCGGTTCAATCATATTTGCTGGGACGGTTGCATGTTTCCCAACGAGGTCATGATGAAGCCGCAAACCTGGAACGACATTCTCGAAGCCATGGTTGCCGTACGGGACAAATACGGCTGGAAATAAGACAGCGGTTCCACTTGAGCTTTCATAGGGCGTTGTCTGTCGCGTTTTCTGAAAGTCTGGGGTTTCCGAAGGTAAACGGGGAGTGCACCCCCGGAAAATTCCCCGTTTTCCGAAGGTAAACGGGGAGTGCGTGACCGAAAATTGAAGAATCGGTAGTAAAAGTTTCGTGTTCACAGGCTGGTGGTGAAGATTTTCCGTCGGGCAGGAATTTCCCGTAGGCCCGTACATGGAGCGAGTGAAACGAGCCATTGGGGAGTGAGCTGTTCGAATGAGTCCCAACGCGCCCTGATTATGGTCGTGTACGACCTTCCTGTACAGGCTTGCCTGTCTTACCAAAACACAAAAAAGAAAGGTTTTATCATGAGTATTTCGAGAAAGCAAAATCGACGGCAGTTCTTGCGGAATACGGCCCTTACGGCCGGTATGGCGACATTCGCCGCTCCGTTTGTTTCCATTCTGCCCGCGATGAGTGCCGAAGCGGCGGCCGGCGTTGGCCAACCGCTTCCCGCGTGGAAACCGGGCAATATGGATGTTCATTATATATACACCGGTGTCGGCGAGAATATGTTTTTGATCTTTCCTGATGGAACGACCATGGTGCTTGACGCGTCGGACCGTCCGAGCGCCGTTGAAGAATTCATACCGATTCTGCCGGACAAGTCGAAGCTGCCCAGTCAGTGGATTGCCCAATATATTAAGCGTGTCATGCCGAGCAACGCCCAAGGCAAAATCGATTATATGATGCTTTCGCATTATCATGAAGACCATGGCGGTTCCAGTCGTCTTCACGCAGGCAAGACGACCGGTCGAGGCGAAGAGTATTACTTGAGTGGACTGGCCAATCTTGGCGAGATATTCCAATTTGATACGGTCTACGATCGTGGTTACCCAAATTACGCATACATTTCCAAATCAGGTGCCGACGGCTATGACAACTTTTACCGTTTCTCCACCTGGAAAGCTCAACAAAAGCAGTTTAAGCTTGAAGAATTTTTGGTTGGGCAGCGTGATCAGATTACGCTGCGCAAAGATCGTGCTGCCTGGCCTGACTTTCATATTCGCAATATTAGCGCCAATGGAGTTGTATGGACCGGAACCGAGGGCAAAAACGTTGATTTGGTTAAGGAATTTCCGGCCAAACATCACATTCCGGAAAATCCGTTAAGTCTTGCCATGACAATCGATTATGGTCCTTTCCGCTATTTCACCGGCGGCGATATTACCAACGTTGTTTTGAAGAAACAGGACAAAGTCATTCCATTCGAAGAGACTGCCGGTCGGGCAGCCGGTATCGTTGACGTGTGCAAGGCCAATCACCATTCGTTCAAAGACTCGATGAGTCCGGGCTTCGTCGCCGCGGTTCAGGCACGTGTTTATATTTCCAACGTTTGGAACAAGAGTCATCTGCAAGACAATACCATGCAGAGCATGACCGACCGGACGCTCTATCCCAACCCGCGAATGATCTGTCCAACCTGGGCCGCGAAACAGCAGATGGAGCTTTACAAAGACGCACCGTGGCAAGCCGATTTAAAGCCGGCCGCCGGACATGTCGTTCTTCGTGTTTCAGACGCAGGCCGCCAATATCAGATATATCACCTGACCGCCGCCGATGAAAGCATGAAAGTCAAAGCCGTTTTCGGACCGTTCCGCTCAAAAAAAGCCTCGTGACGCTAAAAGCACATAATATACAAGAGCATGTGATGTAAAGAGCATGAGAAACGCTTTTTGATCCTGCCAAAAAAAAGCCCCGGATACACGTTTTTGTGCTGTGTCCGGGGCTTTTATCGTACCGATTCTTCGTACCGATACTTCAATTTCCGTTGACTTGCTCCCCGCTTACTTTTGGCAAACGGGGAATTCAGGCCGGTGTTCGTCAACCATCTGGCAGGCCGATTCCATGATTATTTCGTGGAAGGAATGGAAACCCACTCAAAGCCAGTCTCTTTTTGAAGCTGCTTGATCCAGTTCTCATAAAATTCGAAATTAACACGTTGCAAACTGGCGGCACAGGCCTGACGCGCAAAGGGATCGTTCTTCATCGAATCAATTTGGCTGAGAATCACTTCGTCCTTGTCCTTTTCCACGACTTGAATGACGAAAGCACGGTCCTCCGGCTGATTGAACGCGACGCCAATGGCATTTTCATCGAGACCGTAAGAAGTCTCATAAAAACCATCGCCAGGAGCGACAATGACTTTGTTCTTGCGTTGGGCTTCGCCGTAAGGAACGCCCGCTTCGCGAATTTCACCCAAGTCAAGACCGGCGTTGCGACCGCCTCGCGGGAAGTCGAACCACGAAAACTTGTCTGTCGAGGCAAATTCAATCGGGGTCGTTTCCGCTTTGACAACTTCGGCAAGTTTCTTGCCAGAGGTTTTGACTTTTTCGGCAAACGCTTGAGCGTCTTTCATCGCAAGCTTGGCCGCTTCCGCTTTCTTCCAGCTCTCCAGAACAAGGTCTTTACAATTCTCGAACTCGGGGTTATCAGACATCTGCAGCTCGGTGACCCAATAGAGATAAACCGAATCAACGATAAGCCCGGAGTTAATCGGAGAATATTCGCTTGGACAACTCTTAAAGTTTTCCGCAAGGATACTGCGCGGCAACAGTTCAAGGCTTTCCGCTTCCGACTGGTACACGACCATCGGAACCTTTTTGCCGTCCACTGTTTTCGTTGTTTCAATATAATCAAAACCACTCTTGGCCGCCAGTTCAGCAAGAGCAAAAGGCTTTACGATTGATCCATTGTCTTTATTCTTCATACTTGAGCGGGTCTTGGCGTAAGCAGACATGCTCTCCTGAAGTTTGGCGACTTCGGCTTCCAATTTTTCCGAGGCAAGTTTGGTTCGAATTTCCTGTTCCACAAGTTCAAACGGGAAATAACCGTCGTCAGCTTTTTTCGCATCGGTTTTCGGAGCTTCGGCAGGCTTGGCGGCCGGTTTCGCGTCGGCTTTCGGAGTTTCGGCAGGCTTGGCGGCCGGTTTCGCGTCGGCTTTCGGTGTTTCAGCAGGCTTGGCGGCCGGTTTCGCATCGGTTTTCGGAGTTTCAGCGGGCTTGGAAGCCGGTTTCGCATCGGTTTTCGGAGTTTCAGCGGGCTTGGAAGCCGGTTTCGCGTCGGTTTCATAAGAAACGAGACGGAAAGGCGATTTCGGTTCCGCAAAAGAAGACTTGGCCGGGGCCGTTTGCTTGGCAGCCGGTTTGGCGTCAGCCGGTTTAGCGTCGGCCGGTTTGGCGTCAGCCGGTTTAGCGGCAGCCGGTTTGGCGTCAGCCGGTTTGGCATCGGCCGGTTTGGCGTCAGCCGGTTTGGCATCCGATTTTTTGGCTTCGGCTGGAGCGACATCGGAAATAAGTTGATCCGGAATCGGCGTCAAAGACGGACCTGTGCCCGGGGTCAGATTGAGATTATCGGGCATGACGGTCAAAGGCGGATTCTGGGACGGCGCCTTTTTAAATTCTTCCTTATGTTTTTCATAATACGCTTTGACTTCTTCGGCTGGCACCGCGGCGATTCGTTCCGGGGTCAGT
>JAQVID010000145.1 GCA_028695865.1 Thermoguttaceae bacterium
CGCCGGATCGACGTGTTCAAAGCCGTCCCAGAACCAACGGACGGAAACTCTGTCAAGCGTCGGTTTTTTCCCGGCTTCGATATAGCAGGAATTCATGTCGCTGTCGTACTGCGTCGCAAGAGCGTCCACCGGTTTTTGAGAAGTCAAAAGCGAAAACTCCCGATACCAGTTTTTGAAAATCCGGTCGAGAACAACAGAGGCGCAAGTGTCCTGTTCGATCCGAATAGCCCTGTGATAAGTCTGGTGATCAAGACGACCACTGGCATACTTGTGTTGGGACGAGTCGCCGGTAACCACATTGATGGGAACTTGAAGAACACGGCCAATCTCACCAAGAATCTCGCGTTTAAACTGTGGATAATTCGTGGTCGGCTGTTCCGCTTTAAGCTGACCGAGTTTCCAACCGTCGGGCAACGTCGTCGCCATTCTCTTTTCGAGACTGACAATATCAAAGGGTGTCGCAGGAGTTGCTTCGCCCCCGGCAGGAGCGTCCGTATAGATCACCGCCGCGAAATCCGCCGCCGTCTCTGCAGAGGCCAACACAGCGAGTGTGTACCTCCGAAGCTGTGCAAAAAGCGGAAGAGCGGGCGTAAGCTCCGGCAGTCCCCTGTGTTGTTCCGGACGATCCAAACGGAACCAATGAATAATAGAATCCGCCGGAATCGTTTCGAACTCTTCCATACCGCCATGGCTGTCGCCAGGATGATACCGCAACACATAATAGAGCAGCGGATTATCGAAGTCATCGAACTCAATTCCGTCTACCAGTTTATGCCAATCCCATTCGGTAAGTGGCGATGTTACACGTTCAGCTTCGATGAGTTTGAGATCGAGTTTAACCGGACACGACAGCTTCGGGTTATTAAACAGAATCGCAAACGCCTCTCCATCAATGGCTTTCGCAAGTCGCATCGCCCGAAGTTTTTCAGCAAGGTGAACCTCGGCTGACCAGACGGCAAACGCTCGCTCAATACGTCGGTTGAGTTCATTGTCTTCCGTCTGAACCTGCGGACGCGGACCGGTTCCGATGGTATCGCCCGCCACCGTGAGCACCATGCCTTTGGCGTAAGCGTTATTGGCGGTTTCGTATCGGGACCTGTTGCGCAAAATCCGCCTGACATCCGGCGTTAAAGAAGTGTCCGCAGAATACCCGTCGGACATCGCCCAATGCCGTTTGTTTTCATGCGACGTCTGCGCCGCGTCGTATTTCGTCGCAATAAGGTCTTTCCTCTTTCGGGAAAACCAGTTAAATAGTTTCATTGACACTCCTATATATAATAGAGTCTATTATGATCATCAAAGCGTGCCGTCCGGTTCGATCTTGGACAGCTTAATACCGATCCCGTTCCCTTTGGCGGCCTCTTTGGACGCGAGATATTTTTCCGCTTTAATCAGGTCCGAAAGCGAATGCTGTTCAACGGAACCGGCGTCGCTGGAAACCTTCTTCGGCCCGGACGCTGTTTCGAGAATGACCTGTTCGAGGTCAGAAATTTCAGTATTTCTTTCAGACATAGAGAGTAAACCTTTCGTAAAACGAGTAAAGAAGGTAGAAAACGGTAGACAAAGACAAGTTTATAAAGTTTTGAAGAATAACCTCTTGATTTTTTCGTTCGGCTGGTAATAATAGATGATATAGGAACAGTGGTTCTTGTTATTGTATCGCCTATCATAAAACAGGTATGATATGAACAAACTCAAAATATATTTGGACACATGCGTCATTGGGTACCTTCAACAGGATAACGAACCGGAACGAATGGGCATTACGCTTGCGTTTTGGCGATATCTTGAACTTGGTAAGTATCAAGTATTTTTGTCCGAATTAACAAGTCGGGAAATGGCAGGTACACATGAACCCAAACTGTCATTCCTGATAGAAATGCTTGGAAGAATTGAAGTCAACAAAATTCAGGACTGTGTCGAAGTTCGACAGTTGAAAGATAAATATATCGAGGCCGGAGTTTTGACATCCAATCACGAAAATGACTTATGGCATGTTGCTTATAGTGTTGTTTATGGTTGTGATTTGATTGTAAGCTGGAATTTTCGACACCTTGTTAATCCGCGAACAATTCAAAAAGTCAATGCAGTTAATATTGATAGCGGGTATTTCCCTGTTCAAATTGTTGCACCGGACGTATTTTTACAATGGGAGAATAACAATGAAAACGATGGTTGAAGAAATTTGGGACATTCGTAAACAAATATATGAGTCCACACGTGATATGACGGAGGAACAAAAATCCGAGTATATCAAAAAAGGTGGCGAAGAGGTTTCCAACGCCATTCAGGAAGCAAGAAAGCAGTATCTTCAAAAACAGCAAAACCAACAAAACGAACCTGTCAACGTTTGAAGTAAGACTGGTGGTATTTTTCTGTTTCAATATTTCTGCAGTACTATACCAAGAGAATGATTGGTGAAGTTTTGAAATCACAATTGACTATCCGAATGTCGTTGCTTCTGCAATTCCGCGAAGCTGACTCGTTGGCGTTCGGGTTTATTGCCCGTCTTTAAAGTGGTCAGTTCCGCGCCGCAGATACTGGCACCAACGGCACAGCCGACAAGGCAGTCGAGCCAGTGGTTATCGGGGTTGTTTGCTCTTGTTTTCCACTCGTCCACCGTTCGGCCATTAGCGAGAGTTTTGACTCGATATTCCGCGACGAGGTGTTCTGACAGTAATTGATGCCGTTTGCTGTCGTGCCCGAAAAGCGAGAGGCAACCCGGATCGCCCATACTGACTGCGAGCCGGGCGTGGACAAAACTTTTCCAGTAATTGGTATCGATGACGGCGTGTTTGACCTGTCGTTTACCAAGGATATTCGGAATTCGCCAGTGCGCTCCGATCCGATCACCGCGAACTTTGCGGTATTCCGAAAACGCTTGACTTGACGCTCCGACGTATTTGCCGTGCGAAGGAAGTAACGTATTGCTGTGTTTGCTCTGGCGACAGAACTGATACACAACGTCCGTTGACTGCCCCCAGTTGGCATCGATGAGACAGCGATCAATGTGAACACGCATTCCGTCTTCGCGATAAATCACTCTTGAAAACAGATCGTTACACAGCGAGTCAAGACCTGCGTAAAGAATTCCTTCAAGTCCGCTGCCGGGCGAAGACAGTGCCAGCGTCCGCTGCGCTTCCCGAAGGGTAAAATATTGACGCTGTTGATCGGGATACGTTCCGTAGTCAATGATATAGCCGCTGAAATTGCTCTCCCAAGCGGCCAGAAGGTAGTACAAAACTTTTTCATGAACGTCGATAAACGCGGACAAGTATTGGCAGTCAAGCGGAACGACATTCTGATCATAACCATTGGTTTTTGAGGCGATTGTCTCTGCTGTCAGCATTTCTTCGCCTTCTTCGGTTACCAGCGGTTCATTTTGATATTCTGCGAAGAAGGCCGATTCGTCCCTTAAGCGAAGATTCATCGCATGCTGAATCGCGGAAATTTCATCGCTGTTATATCGTTCCGGCCAGGAGACACTTGCTCCGAGATCCATCTCGTCTTTGTGCAACTGATAGAATTCCGTTGCGATACTGCCGTCGCCGTCGTTCCGTAAGGAATCCGCTCGAAGTTCTGCGTATTTGGCCCAGAGACCTTCATTGATCGGAAAGCTGTTGACCATTTTGGTTCGCTCGCCCTGCCATTCAGGATGTGTATCACGATTGAGAATTCGGTCGGCCATATCGTCGGGACGAATTACCGTACATGCCATTAAGCCCGCTATTTTTTGCCCCGGTCCCGCCATGCCGAGTACGTCGCCCGCGAGAATTGCTTCTCTTCGTTCCGATTGAGAGGGGGACCACGCGGACTCGGTTGTCTGCGGATCGTCAACAAGGATCAATGAAGGACGGATAACCTTTCCATCCGCTCTGGCGATGTTTTGACCGCGTATATCTGAGCCTTTCATTCCGGAAGAAGAAATAATCACGCCACTGGACAAAGAGCCTTCGATTGTAGGCAAAATAATTCGATCCGCCGCCCATTCGATTCGGGTTGGAATTCCCTGATACTTTTGGCCCTTCTGCCTGTGTACAATTCGTTCGAGAGCGCGAATGGGAAAACAGACTTCCGGGAAATCTTCGTATAGACTTTCATTGGTTTCGAGCCACGTTTTGATGTTTTCCAAAAGGTCTCTCGAACGATCCGCGCTTGATGCAATCAGGCAGACAAACGGAGCCGCGCCAATGAGAGCGGCCCAC
Source organism: Thermoguttaceae bacterium (assembly GCA_028695865.1). Taxonomy (GTDB): domain Bacteria; phylum Planctomycetota; class Planctomycetia; order Pirellulales; family Thermoguttaceae; genus JAUNBG01. Next base: position 4,206 of record JAQVID010000145.1, read on the forward strand.
ACGACAGCGACTTCACAAAGGACCGTATTATGAGTCGGAACCATTTTTTTACCGCATAAATAAAGGTGATTCGGGGAATCGACCTGAATACAGCGGACAGGAACAGTGGGAACTGGAACGACATCAACTATCTGCCGAGTTTTACAAAGTGAATAACTCTTGGGACGATCCTTGAGTCTTACAAATTTGCGTTTGAGCTGAAATATCGGATAGTCATTATGGACAACAAAGTGGAACCGATAATAGGGACCAAATATCTTGTTTTTTAAAGAGACTATTTTAAGAGAAATTCCGTATTTGATCCCTAATGAAGAAAGAAGCTCCTCAAATGTTGCGGCAAATATGCTACTTTTTATTACTATTTCACAATGACCTTTTATATCAACGTATCCATCTGTATCCATGATTCCCTGTAATAGAGAAAAACGTTGATGAGTTGAAGCTCGCAGATACGAAGCGGGAATATGTTTGTTTTGTAAGAGTCCAAGTTTTCGTAATCGGCCTTGGAAAGATTTTTCTTTGATGCGATTGGGAGTTAAAATAACATTCTTAACATTCCCTTTGTCATAAGTCCTTTTGATTGGGTTACCAGTCTCGCCTTCCTGACGAACATATTGGCAGATTTCATCCGCATCATCACCGTTTAATGTTACCAACGACGTTCTGCAACAACCGTCACCCAACCATATGCCAAGTGAATATGGAGCAATTGGCAAGTCGGCATGGTCTGTTTTTAACATTTCGGCAAGTGGAATTGTATATCTTCGTTCAGCCCACCCACGATTATTATTCCTGATAAAACGATGGATCATGTCTTGAGTAGAAATTGTTACGGGGTTTTTTCTTCGACTTTTATCATATACCGTCCACAAATGTTCCGCGTCACATATGATCTCTTCACCATCCGAAAACACGACTTTATAGCAGTTGTGATTATACATGACATCGGTCGTAAATATCACACGGGCAGGATAACCTTTTTCATTAAAGACCGTATCACCAACTATAATTTCTCCCATGGTTGTCCAACCGGAGGGTGTCGGAATTGGAGTGTCAAGAGCAAGAGCCTTTCCCGATCCGCGAGCCATTGCCAGCGCAAAGAGTCCTCCGTTACGGACAGCCCGTTCGATCTTGTCGATAACGCGCAAATGATCCTGCGACCACGGCAGATAAAAGATTTCGCCGAAGTAACTTTCACAAAAGGTCTTAAATGATTCAATCGCTTTGGCTTTACGGTCGGGATCAACTACTTCGGGCAGTTCGCCGATGTCCTGTGCCGCCCGAACAAGATCGGCGGATCGTTCGGCCATGCGGCGTTTCTTCTCTTCGTAGTCAACAGGCTGTTTCTTTTCGCCGTAATATCGCTGCCAGACGAGCCAACCGGTATAAGAAAGCAGATTGATCGTGCGGTCGTCGCCAATTGTGTATCCGGCACGATTGCGATGTCTCCTTAATCGCGGTTCAGACAGTACCTCGCCGAACTGGGTCGTATTGATCATGCGCATGAGTTCGACCGGCTTTAAGGCTTGAAGATTTGTCGCAGCCATGAATTACTTTCTATAAGGGAGAATTTTAGAACGACCGAACGCATTACACTTTTCGTTTATAACAGGAAGATCGCTAATGTCTTCTTCGTGAATAATGAGGACCGGCTTCCGCAATGCTATTGCTTCTTGTATCTCTTCCTGAACTCCTTTGCTTTCGCGCCAACCGTCCAACGCCAGGACCAATAACTCATCACAGCGTCTCAATATAATACTGTCGAACTTCATGAAGTCCGCATGATCTATTTGAAGATTGCCAAGTTCAACGGCAGGGATTGAATTCGCCAGCGGTGAGAAGACCGCATAGCCCGCTGTCATTAGTTTCGCCTGAACTTCACAGGTGGTCTTGAAACGCTTTCTTTCCGTCTTGCGATCCGGAGCGGAATAAGGTGCGGCCAGATAGATCAATTTGTTTTCACGTTCGTCAAGAATCATTTTTATCTCCCTTCAATAAATACGCGGTAAACTCCAAAAGGTTGATCGTTTCTTCGTTGGAAAACAGCTCCCCTTCGGTCGCGATTTCATCAATTTGTTCTACAGTAATATTCCTTCGATAAGCTGCCGAAAGAATCTTTGCGAGCGACTCCGGCGACAGGGATTTTATATTGAGCGAGTCACTCATAACATTCATTTTCTCCCATAAAATAAGGGTTAAAACTATTTTGAAAACTTTTGGAAATCTTTCCGATTATTGGCGGATGGGGGCTTGATGGAATCGGCATTTTGAGGCTTAATGTGTCATGCGATTGGGAAAACAATTTTACACCGGTTCCAAACAGAACCGGTAAACAACAAAAAAGAAGGAGATTTTATTATGGCAAGAATTAAAGTTGGAAAATGCTACATCGCAAAGTTGTCCAAAGGCGACGCGCCGATCCGGATCGAATCGGTTCACGAAGACGGCGGCTGGGTGGCAAGAACGCTTCTCACCTCGCGCATTACGCGAATTAAAACGGCGGAGCAGATCGTTCGGGTATGCGAAGATTCGGAACTCGAAGAGTACACCAACCGGAGTAACGAACGAGTTGCCAGACCGAGCGAAGAAACGGTCTCGCCCGAACCCGTTGAGGTAACCGAAATGACGGAATCGCAAGAAACCGTCGAAACGCCTGCCGAGGATATCACACCGGAAGAAGAAACAACGGACGATATTTACGTCCTTCTTCGTCGGAAACCCAAAACCAAAATGACGCTTCTGGATGCGGCCCATCGGGTTCTTAGCGAATTCGGCGACGAACTGTCCGCAACGGATATTGTCAAGGCGGCTATCGAAAAAGGATATTGGCAGACGGAAGGCAAGACACCGGGCAATACGCTCAATGCGGCGATTACCCGCGATATCAAGGCCAAGGGGGAAGAGTCCCGATTCGCAAAAGGGACAAGGGGACGCTTTACGACCCGGTCATAATAGGGTAATATAGAGGCTTCCAACTATGGGGTTGGGAAAATGGTTCCTCCGGCTGATCGCTTTTGATTGGTCGGAGGTTTTTTGTTTAGCAAAGCCAACGATTATAAAAA
>JAQVID010000146.1 GCA_028695865.1 Thermoguttaceae bacterium
TTTCAAATCCTCCAGCGCAAGCGTTATCGTTTCAGCCAATTCAGCGTCATACTTTTCGGCAAGTCTGGAAACGTATTTGGGTAACTCAACGCACAAATTCGAAATATATTTTCGGTCTTCCTCAAGTGCTTTGGGATCAACTGATTTTTGCCGGTTCACATTCACCAGGTCTGCGAGAAGGTTTCGAACGGCGACGAACATGGGGTTTTCCAAGCCGGCCTCTTTAGCCTGAAACGCTTCAAGACTTTTTTCGACTGTTTTATAATCGGGCGTGGCTGTACTGAGCGTTGCATAAACTTCGTCGGTCAAAAGGAATTTCTTCCATCCGTCAACATTTTCCGGACTTGTGCCCGCCGCGATCTGCGAATGCAAAATCGGAATTTGTTCCAAAAGTTTTCCTTTAAGCTCGTCTTGACGTTTATTTCCTTCTTCCGGCTTGGCATTACTGATTTTATCGCATAATGTTGATACCTGATTGAGAAAATAGTCACGCAGATTTGCCTGTTGGCTTTTCGGGGGTGTTGCTTCATTAGTTTGTGAAGGCGATGCAGGCGATGCCGAAGTTGCTACCCCTGGTTCGTCTCCACGAGTCTGTGGACCGCACAACAGGCAGAGCAAACACAAAATCGCGAGAAGTGAAACAGGACGTGTTACGCGAAATATATCAAGATACATCATTCCAATCCTTTTATTTTTTAAACATCCAAACAGGTACAGGGGGTACACTTTTTTTCGACTCTCCCGTACCGATAAGTAAAGACGATATGATCGCAAAAAGCAGAAACTTATTTTTGCCTTGTCGGTTTTGAGAAAAAACAACAATTTAACGATTGTATCAACAGCGCAATACAGGTAAAACATCTGGAGTGGGCATGATAAACACTGCTGTATTTGAAGGGTTGACGATGGAGAAACCTGGACCGGACCTGGATGATCCGGCTAGCGTCAAGGTTCCACGGGCAAGTGATTGATTGCGCGGCGATAAACCGGCGACCAAAACGGTACGACATCAGGCTGCATGGCTAGTGCCGCAACCAGTTTGGGATAGGGAACCGGAGTATCAACCGAATTCTCCTTCAGATAAATACCATATTCAGCGGTATCGTTTCTGAAAAACGCAACAATCTTTTTCGGATAGGACGAATCAAAAAGGACTCCTTCCTGTTTGAAGTTAAAGGAAACGGCCAGTTGATTGAACGGGACTTCATCGTTCTTATACTGATTGGCCAATGTACTGGCAGGATCGAATCGGAGCGGGACCGCTTCGGCCAATTTTGCCAAAAACTTTTTTTCCAAGGTTCCGTTCACAAGAAAAAGCAATCCTTTTCCCGTAAAAACACCTTGTTGAACTTGCGCCGATTCCAGGTAAAAATCAGCGACCGTGCCCGAGACGTCGCGAGGAGTCACCCGTTTGGCAAGCGGCGCAAGATCACAATATTTAAGATGAAAATCATCGAATTGATATAACGTTTCATTTTCCGTTGCTTCAGAGGAACAGGTTGTTTCGGCCGTAATCGTACCGGTCATCCAACTTTCCGTGCCCACAATAAAGAAAAAAGGGCAAAACATTGAAGCAAAGGAACAGGGCATTTGCGACTTCACATTCCGCAACGCCACGCGAGAAACACCGCTTGCTTTTTTCGCGTCGTTCCGTTGAAATTCCCAGGAAAACTGGGCGGAACGTTCGGTGGGTATTTGCGCAAATCGAAACTCGAAATCGACTCGTCTTTTCTGCTCCGTGGCTTGGTACAAGCCGGTAACATGAGTCAGTTGGGCTCCTGACGTTTGCTCATTATATTTCTGTATCCATCGCTGAATCGATTCAATGGACACGTCAACCGTTTCAAATGGGGGGGCTTTGCCTTGATCGACATTCAATAGGGCTTGAGCCTGTTTCCAGCGCTGGGCACGACTTAAGCTTTGTCGCTGTTCACTCTCATGTTGAAAATCGGCATCGCTGTAAAAGACGAAAACTTCGCCAATTTCGAAAAGAACGACCTGCCGACCGGAGGTCTGGTTCGTTTGCTGGAGAAATTCGTTAAGCAAAAACTTGATTCTGGGAATCGCGGAATAGCGTATATATATATTGGGAATGATTGCTTTGGCCCAGGAGTCTTTTTTGCCTAATTCCGCTATTTGGTCCAGTTTGGCTGCTGGATGTGTATTGAATTCCTGACGATCAGAAGTACCCCGGTGCTGAACAAACGAAATCACCGGGCAATAAATTGCCGTTTGGTTGATTTTGGGGTCTTGAAGTCCCAAACCGAAGAAAATTTGTTCAGAAGGACGCAGATACCGCACACCCTCCAATGTCACAGGAACAGTAAGCTTGCGGGAAAGATTGTTCATTTCGGCATAAGCGGCCCAATTTCCGTTTCTGAACCAGAGAAGTCCCAAAATGAGCAATGTCAGCAGGGGACCTCCCACCAGAAACAGAACGAAGGTCCAAAATCTTCTTGTACGGTCATGTAATACAAACATCCCCTGCGCTCCACATTTAATATAAGATGAACAGCATGAACATCCTGTTTTATGGGGTATCGACTCTTTTTTCTGTAATTCTCCAAAATCTTGCCTTGATTTTTGCCGGCTGGCTTATATATTATATAATAAAACCCTCTCTTGGGAAGAAAGAAAACATTTTTTAAGTTGCGTGGTATCAACCCCATGACTTTTTCAATGATCTTCGTTCTGTAAATATCATAAATGTTGCAAATATCGTAAATGCCGCCAATTGGTGACGAGACGTTCTCGCTGGTTTTTCCGATATTTGTCATAGGCAAAATGAAAGTGAAAGGATCTTACCGTGACACTTCTGGATCGTTACATTGGATACAACTTCATTAAACAAATGATTCTGTGGTTTGTTGTACTCATTGGGATGTTTATTATTGTGGATGTTTTTCAAAACCTGGACAGTTATTTCTCGCTTCGTGGGGCGCGAAGTCCTTGGGAAGTGATGGTCATTCACTATTTTTACATCTCATTTTCCATCATTGACTTGTTTCTTCCGTTTCTCATTGTCATGTCTGCTCTTGCGCTGATTGTCAGAATGATCCGACGAAACGAAATCATTGCCTTGCAAAGTTCAGGCGTCTCGAAATTCAGGGCGATTTGCCCCTTTCTTGTTTGTGCGATCGTCTTGTCTGCCGGTTCGCTTTGGGTTCGTGAAGTCTTTATTCCGCGACACAAGAGCGAAATTGTTCAAACGACAAACGAATTGGCCAATCCGCAGAACGGTATTTCCGTTAAACAGGCAGAAGATAAATGGACGAAAGTCGTGCTTGACGGAGAAAAAATCTTTGTGGGTGAAAATTTAATTAAAAGTCCAATCATTACTTTTCCGCTTAAATATTTCGATGGAGGAGTGGACAAAATTCAGGGGGAGACTGGCGTTTATTGCCCGGCAAATCAGGAGCATCCCGCCGGGTATCTCATTCAAAAGGTTTCCAAGGGAAATGAACTGCTGAAAAAACCTTCGTTGGCTCCTCGTTGGGGAAAGCATTTGGCCTTGCTGACTCCGGTTGACCACCCCTGGCTTAAGGAAAACGAATGTTTTATCGTCAGCGGAATTGATCTTGAACACCTCATGATTGGGGATCAATGGGTTTCGCTGGCCTCAACTTCACAACTCCTGAGCGAAATACGTAATCAAAGCAGTCACTACAAGACCAAAGATATTGAAGTGAATATTCATACGCGAATTTTGCGACCCATTGCGGATCTCATCCCGCTGTTTATTGCGCTTCCATTCATTTTGATTCAAAATAATCACAATGCGATTCGTGGTCTTATTATCGGTGGAGTCTTGGCCATTGCGTTTATAGGAGTTCAATTTCTCTGTCTTTATTGTGGTTCGCAATTCAATATTGCCGTGTTGGCCGCCTGGATCCCCATACTTCTTTTTACGCCAATCATTGCGAACGTTTTCTGGAGCCTTTGTCATTGAAAAGGGCTTGTTCTAAATCGAATCCGGGTTAGAATAAACATTGTCGAGATAAAGACCTGACCGATTGGGGGACGAAAGCTGTTTGGCCGAGTATCGTCCTCCTTATGGCTTTTTGGCCACGGTTGGACTTTCTTTCGGCATATTTTGTTTTGTATGTGATTCCATTTGCGAATGGGTTTTCAGTACCGAAATCTGTGCCCAGAAAAAACTTATTCCGGCATGGTCGCTTGGAATCGCATCCAATTTTGACCGCGACAGCATTCAACCTGAAGAGCCCTATCGATGAGCAAAGTAACCTATAAAGATTCCGGGGTCGATCTGGATATTTACGCCGACTCCATGTCACGTCTTCCGAAACTCATGACGAAGACCTTCTCGCCGCAAGTGTTGCGTCTGGATGGTGGTTTTGCGGGACTTTTTCAGCTCAACAGTGCCGCAAAATCATTTCGCGACCCCGTTTTGGTCAGTTGCACGGACGGAGTGGGTACCAAACTGAAAGTCGCGGGTATGATCAATCGGCACGATACGGTCGGAATCGACCTGGTCGCCATGTGTGTCAATGACGCGATATGTTGCGGAGCAACGCCGATACTCTTTCTTGATTATGTCGCCATGTCGAAGGACGATCCTGTCTTGCTGGAACAAATCGTCTCGGGCATTTCATCGGCCTGTGTCGAAACAGGGAGTGCCTTGATCGGAGGCGAAACGGCAATTATGCCCGACCTGTACGCTCCGGGCGAATATGATCTTGCCGGTTTCTGCGTTGGCGTTGCGGAAAAAACTGAAATTATCGATGGAAAAGCGATTTGTCCCGATGATGTACTCATTGGCGTTGCTTCCAGCGGCTGCCATTCGAACGGTTTTAGCCTGATTCGCAAAATCGTTTTCGATGTTGCCGGCCTGACCGCAAACGAGATGATTCCCGAACTTGGCCAAACGGTGGGAGAAGCCCTGATAACTCCCACGCGTCTTTACGTTAAGCCGGTTCTTCGACTTTTGGACCGCTTCGGAGCCAATCGTGGAATTCATGGAATCGCCCATATCACCGGTGGTGGTCTTGAAGAAAACCTTTCACGCATTCTTCCTGAAGAAACATCGCTTCAAATTGAGTCCGGCTCCTGGCAAGTACCTCCGGTCTTTGCCTGGCTTCAAAAGTTGGGTGAAGTGGACGACAGCGAAATGAGCCGCGTTTTTAATTGCGGAATCGGATTGGTTCTGGTCGCCGATCCTGCCTGTGCGAAGGAAATCGCCTCCGCACTGGCCGCGGAAAATTTGACCAGTTGGACAATTGGCAAAATCATTAAACGTTAAAGGAGCAATCATGTTAAAGCATTGGTTATCGGACCGGGCAGGATCGTTTGATTCCTCGGGTATTCGTAAAGTATTCGACCTGGGTGCCAAGTTGGCCGACCCAATCAATTTGTCTATAGGTCAACCCGATTTCGACATGCCGGAAGAAGCGCGAAGCTCCGCCGTGGAAGCGATTAAGTCGCGTAAGAGCGGTTACACTCCCACGCAGGGGTTGGCTCCGTTCCTCACCCGATTGGAAAGCGATTTTGCCAAGAAGTTTGGTAATCCCGATTGCAGGACTTTTATTACAAGCGGAACAAGCGGCGGGCTCCTTTTGGCGGCTTTGGCCTTTGTCAATCCGGGAGACGAAGTGATTCTTTTTGATCCGTATTTCGTCATGTACGAAGCGTTGGTCAAGATGGTCGGTGGTGTTCCTGTTCTGATCGATACTTATCCGGACTTTACGTACGATGTGCAGAAAGTCGCCGACGCGATTACTCCCAAAACGAAAATGATTATTTTCAATTCGCCCGCCAATCCAACCGGTCATGTCGCTACGAAAGAAGAAGCCGAAGGCATCGCCAAACTTGCGCAGGAAAAAGACATCCTTTTGATCAGCGACGAAATTTATGAGCAGTTCTGCCATGTCGATTTTGTTTCTCCCGCGAAATACAATCCGCAAACATTGGTGCTCGGCGGATATAGCAAGTCGCATGGCATGCCCGGCTGGCGCGTCGGTTTTGCTTATGGACCGAAAGAGCTAATCGAAGTCATGCTCAAGTTTCAGCAATACACTTTCGTTTGCGCTCCTCAAGTAGCGCAGTGGGGTGCCTTGGGGGGGCTGGCTGCCGACATGTCCGGTGAAATCGCAAACTATCGACGCAAACGTGATATGCTTGTCGAAGGATTGGGCGACTTGTACGAAATTGCCCGGCCGGAAGGCGCGTTTTACATGTTCCCGAAAGCCCCTTGGGGAACCTCGTCCGAATTCGTCGATCGCGCAATCAATAAATATTCGTTGTTGATTATCCCGGGCAATGTGTTCAGTGCCCGCGATACGAACTTCCGAATTTCCTACGCGGCCAGTGACAAAACGATTGAGCGCGGTATCGACGCTCTCCGCAAGCTTGCCAAAGAAGGTAAATAAAAGCAATAAATCAATCATTGCGTATACAAACAGAACAAAAGTATGCAAAGAACAAAGGATCATCTCATGAAAGAAAAAGCGGTTTTAGCGTATTCCGGCGGACTTGATACGTCGGTCATTCTCGGTTGGCTTATGGATAAAGGTTACGAAGTTCACGCGGTTTATGTCGATTTGGGTCAGCCGTGTGAAGACCGTGAAGCTATTCGCAAAAAAGCTCAAGATATCGGTGCGGCGTCCATTCGGTTTATCGATGTACAAGAAGAAGTGTGCCGCGATTTCGCGATTCCGGTCATGCAGTGGCAAGCCAAATATGAAGGAGTCTATTTGCTTGGAACGTCGATTGCCCGTCCGCTTATCTCCAGGAAAATTGTCGAGGTTGCTCACGAAGTCGGGGCCTCGGTTTTCGCGCACGGAGCGACCGGTAAGGGCAACGATCAATGCCGATTCCAGCTTGCTTCTGAAGCGCTTGATCCGTCAATTCGTATTCTTGCTCCCTGGCGCATGGACGAATTCCGTGCCCAATTTCCTGGTCGAACGGAATTGATCGCCTACTGTGCTCAAAAGCATATCCCGGTCAAAGCTTCTGTGGCCAAGCCGTATTCCTCCGACGAAAATTGTCTTCACATCAGTTACGAAGCCGGGAAGCTCGAAAGCATGGATGTGTGCGGTTTGGACCTCGTTGAGTTTGGTATGTGTGTTCGTCCGCAAGACGCGCCAGACAAGGAAGAAACCGTTTCGATTCATTTCGAAAGCGGTGTTCCGACCGCTGTCAATGGTAAAGCGATGAACGCGTTTGAAATCGTCAA
>JAQVID010000147.1 GCA_028695865.1 Thermoguttaceae bacterium
GCTCCTTGAAATTTTTCGAGTAAATATTGACAAAGTGCCTTACCGTAAAAGTGATATCCGCGAGGTTCATGACTGTAATGTCGTTGATAATCACCGTTGGGATCGGGAACCAAAGCCATGAACTTTCCTGATTCAAAAAGAGAAAAATATTCATGTTCTTTCATTGATTCAGTATCCTGCCAGGCAACGGAAAGCGAATTGGTACAAGTGTGTATTGATAGTGTCGATTGACATAGAAGCCGCTCTCTTCTACTCGATATTGGAATAAACCCTTCGGTGGACAGAAATCTTCGACGTGATTTCGGATTGGCTGTAAAATACAAAATTCCGTTCTCTTCCCAGAGCCAGTGAAAACAGGAGGATGTTTCGGCAAGTACAGTATTTAACGTTCCGGAAAAAATAACGCCATCGTTGTTCTTGTTTTTATTTCTAATCAGTTTAATGAAATTATTGGGATTCGGAACCAAGGCAAACACGTCGTCCCGTTTGAGAATGTCAATTGGACCGTAATAAGGGAGTTTGCCCATGTTATTGATATTAATACTCGTTTTAGTGAGCGTAATACAGGTATGACGCGATAAAGGTATAAAATCAATTGGCGTAAAATCCTTGATGTTTAAAGAAACGTCGTCGAGCGGTTCTTCGGAAATGACGAGTGAAGTGTCTGTCATGCCGGTTATCGGTCGATATTCCGCACAGAAACAGCCGCTCCTGCCAAATTTATCAAGAAGATAACGAGCCAGATTTTGTGAATGAACCGCAACGGTATTGACCTTCATTCCACGATGCAACGGATAAATTCCATTCGGATCGTTCATAATGAGAAGTATTCTTTCGCTTTCATAAAATGAGACGATTGATTCCAGATATTTGGCGGCAAGTCCCGAAATCTGAATACAATTGTGATAAAGCCGGATATAGGGAATGTTCATATTCTTTTACTTTTATGAGGTGTATTGTAAAACAGGACGACATACAAACCGCGAATCGAAACGAAGCGTCTTTGGTATCGGATGAGTCGAAAGCAGTACGACACGGGTATCTTCCGGATAATCCGGATGACGACATTCAGCAGAGGCTGCGTATAATTGTATATTCTTTGTCTTGTATTTCTCAATGAGAAACTTCCTTAATTGATGGGATGATATTCCGACTCGTTCATTATTGTGTTTTCGCACGGTCAGTCGTCCGAACGGATGCACGACGAACGCGCAAATTGCTCCGGATTCGTAACAATCGACGCGGTCGCCGGGGCGAATAATGCCATATCGCGGAAAGAAGAGATAGTTGCCCGACGACCTGCCCCAGGGCGAGGTGCGAACAGCGCGTGGCGGTGGGGGCACGGACGAACAAAGACGGGTAAATTCGTCGTGAAAATTAATCACACGATACAGTTCCGGCTGGTCGGTCATATAATAGATATTACCTTTTCGCCAAACATAGTCGAAACGTTTGGCGACCGTGAGCATTTCCGCGACCAAAGACGGATTTTTAATCGTGAAATGATTTCCACCATTCTTTGAGCGTTCAGAAAGAAATTCTCCATTACGATTGGCAACAATGGCAAAGACACGATCCTTTTTATAAACATCGACCCGTTTTGCGCATTTATGTGCGTCCCGAACAAAGATATCAACTTGTTCTGATCGAATAATTGCATGTTCTTGGGGACATCGTGGCATGATTTTGTGGAATTCATATCGGGAATCGACGCTTTGTTTCGCGTTGAATACAAGGGCAACGGTTCCTTTGGGAAATTCATCTCTTTGTACCGGAACGGGAACAAGTCGAAAATACCCTTTGTGATCGGGAAACCTGTTCGTTAGGAAGTCGGCGAACCCTTTCCAGCAGGCGAATCGTCCGATTTTTGTGGAACGAATTTTATACCAGCCGGAATTGGACGGGACAAGGGCGAGTGAATCGTTCCATTCAAGGATTTCGAAGCGTTCTTTCAGGTACGATTCGGTTCCACGCGAAAAATAGACATAATCGCCGTAAATGGTTATATAAATTTCATTCACGTTGTTTTGCATAAATTACCTTGTTATTTCCGAAAATCCTTTGTTTTGAGTTTTGTAATAATCCGTTCCCCGTTGCGCGCTTTCAAGCCGCAGGGCGTTTTTAAGACCAGTCCTTCCGCCTGGTATTGCCGGTTTTCAGCGATGAGTGACGGGAACCCGGCGCGAACGAGTTCTATTGCTTCCGGAATCGTTTTATAGCCAACCAGCGGAACAATGGGAATCTGCATTTTTGCGGAGATTTCTTCACAGTCTTTGCGGGAAAGCCACCAGCCGTTAATATAGACGTCGAACAGAATAAAGCCGACGCGATCCTTCATATAGTTGCCTCCTTTTTGAATCTTCATGCCATATCCTTCGCCGAACAGCTTCCCGCAAAAATCATTTTCACCAAAACCGGGAACAGCTTCGCGGAGCCGTTCACTGGTAAACGTCTCGATCAGGTATTCTTTAAGATGATTCGGAATTTCCGCTTTTGGGGTTCGACCCTGAAAAACAATCATTTCGCCTCCTTCGAAAACTTCGAAATCAACGTGAATATTCGTCCCGTCGATCTTCTCGGTACATTCCCAGAGATTATTTTCCAGATAGCGGAATTCGTTCATTGTGTATTCCGTTTCAATAATACGGTTTTGTTCGTCTCGTTTGAACAGAGTCTGAATTTTGGGATAGTCCATTGTGGGTCCTTTCTGTAAAAGTTTGGTTAATCCTTTGAAATATCTTCCAGGGGGGACTGTTTTAACGTATCAAGCAGCCGGTACAAATCGTCGATACATGGCTTCAGAACCGAGTTCATTTCACGATAGACCCGGCGTATATTGCCTTTGGCGTTATCTTCAATCCAGTGGGGGAGACTGAATTCCAGATCGTGAAACGTTGAAAAACAGATCCGGCTTTCCAGCGGTATTTTCTGATTTTCATCAATCGTGCGTTCCGCGTAAAACAACGAGTAGGCGATATTTCGGTCATCGAGCCAGAACTCTTTGAACGTTCTGTTTCGCGGATACTCAATAGCGCGCCGGGCAAGATCAATCATATGCTGTATAAACGGAACGCCATGTTCCGGCAGACTCAAAAGATAAAGCATCATTTTTTGCCGGGTCGGTATCGGATTCGGATTTTCCCTGTGCCGCTGAACTTCTTCCCTGAATTCCTCACTTTTCAAGTGAATGAAACGACTCCACTCCTCCTGGGTTATGTTTCCGTCAAATTCAATATTCTGTTGACGCAGACGGTGAATCCATTCGACCGTACCGGGAATCCTTGCTTTCTCTTCTTCGGAAAGACGCTCGAATTTATTCATGCGATGCAGTCCGATTCCGTACTTGCGCAACGCGGGATTCACTTCCGTTTCAAGCCAGTTCGTCAGCAGATCACCGGAGCGCCACGGATGGGCTCGTGTGATTCTGCGCATTATGTTTTGCAGTTCTTCAAGTATTTTTGGCATAATCTGTTTTCTCCGATTGACAATCTACTTGTCATGTATTATATTATTGCAGCTGTGTAAGTTATACAGTGGATATTTGACATTCAGGTAATGCGTGTAAACAACTTTAATTGGGGCGGAGGTTTTATGAACGGCTCCGCCTGAAAGTAAACGATCCCATTGCGTTTGTGGACAAACAGTCTTGCGTACTCGCCGCAATGAAGAGACTGACGTAGTTGTGGAACAAGATCGGCACAGTGAATCGTCGCGTCTTTGGAGTGATAACAATAAATCCCATTCCGTTCCGAAACAAGTGCCCAGATGCTTTTGTAATGATAGAATGAAACGCGCGGCGTAAGGATATCCCGTCCAATAAATGCCATGAGTTTTTTCTGATCCCGGCGGTCGTACAATTCAAGATAACAATGACGTTTGCAATCGGGCTCAATCTTTCGGAACGATTCGCGCGCCGGTATTTTTGTAATCGGTTCGGGACTGAAATAAAAACGATCCCCATCCTGCCGGTAACAGGAGAATAATCGCTTCCCGGTGGTATTCAATAGATATTGATAAATCGCCCGATTGGTAATACGAAACTGACTCCTGTTTTTGTGATTCGACTTGATTTTAAGCAGTCCTTTACTGTCGGGAAAGAGGCCGAATAGTCCGTCCGCTTCATAAAAGGAGACGCGAACATTTTGCAGCATCGCTTTTGCGGAGCGATAGGGAAAATAAATACTTTCGGAGCAAAGCCGAACGAATGTTCTTTTTTCGCCGGTTTCCGAAGGTACATAATACGGACCGCGTTTATTCACATTTTCTTTCACTTTGTATCGGTCTGGAATATACTTTTTCATGTCATTGATATCAAGGGCCTTACAATCGTCCTTTAGTATAATGTGAAAGGAATTACCGTACCGGGTGTATTGAAAACCGGGAGCGGATTGGAGAACGCTCATGATTCTTCGAACAGGTGCCATTCGACTCAAACTAAAAAAACCGGGAAGCCGGTTGGGGACGACATAGACCTTCCAGAGCCCGTCCGGTTCCGGCGTGAGTACGAACCCGTCTTCCGATTCGTAAAGGGAAAACGATTCGCCATGTTGTATATTACACGATTCATTAAGTCGAAAATGGAGTTGTTTCCAGGAGCAGTAGAATTCCGGTCGTATTATGTTATTCGTTTTCATTTGACTTCTTTTCCCTGGGAATCCAAAGAATGACCTTAACTGTTTTCTCTCCAAACCAGACGAGTCGCACCACTTCACCGTTTTTTTGGACATAGGCGGGTCCAGTCGTAAGTTTGGGTAATTCCTCTTTATGCCAAAGGGGAAAACGATCATTCGTATAAAATAACGCGGGAAAGAGGCGATGGATCTGTTGAATCCATTCCCGTGTTTTTTTCCCGGAAGTCATAATAATCGGTTCGTCCTTTCGAAAACAGGGGAGAAGAAGTGTGTCATGCCTCTTTTGGGGTAACTGAAGTCGGGCTTTTTTAATCTGATTCAATTGTGACATAAAAACACTCCGATATTCCTGTTCGGACGAAATTGCAAGTTCTCTGTATTCTTTACCGTAATATCGTGGCGGTCTTTTTCTCATTCCGGTAAAGTTCAGAAGATCGTTCCATGTCCCGAACAGTTTGATTCCGGTTCGATAAAAGTCTTGAAAATGCTCCTCGATATATTGGGGGCCGAAAGGAATACTTACATATTCCAGTTTGAGAATGATTTGCAGAACATCGTCCCGAGTCAACGTATCGCAGTTAATTCGGGACAGTTCGGCCATCACCTCTTCGCGATTATTTGAGAGGTGAATCATGTCGTAAAATCTCCTTGAAAAACGCCAGATCGTCGGGATAATTCGCTTTGAGGAACTGCTCGATCTTTTTTATGGAGATCATTTCCCGCACATAAATAACGGTTCGCGTCAGATCGCTGACGTTTCGACGGTAGGTACTGACAAAGAAGTCACATTCCTTACTGACGTTTTTGAGCTTGTCGACCATCGATTTTTTCTCCTTATCGCGTTTACTCCAGGGGGAAACCTTTTTACCGTCGGTGGTTCGTTCCGGCTTGGGCGTCTGTAATACCTGGGACTTTACGAAGTTGGACGTGCCGTTTCCCGTCTTGCGAATTTCGGTCAGAATTTCCTTCTGCCGTTTCGGGACCACATTTTTGATCTCTTCAACACAGGCTTTGGAAAGATGACCGGAATCGAATTCCTGAATGACTTCCGGATGCAGTTTGGTCACATCCTCCTTACTGAGACGCGGTTTCATCTGTTTGCGTCCGAAGACGGCGGCGATTCTCCGCTCATCGATTACTGACAGGGCCGCCTGCAGCATTTTACTCTCCTGCGATTTGGAAAGGGAACAGACCTGCTTGTTACAGGTGTACCCATCCTGTGTATTAACAATAATACAGGGAGCCGATTCAACCCCCAAATCCAAAAGAACCGTATAGCGAAGAAAACCGTCGAGCAGGACATAGTTTTCATCATCCTGGGGGGTGACGATGAGCGGCTCAATCAGACCGACCGTTTCAATCGTCGCCTTGAGTTTATCAATAGCCGAGGCCGCCGCCGTTCGCTTGCGGAACGGAATGAGTCGGACAAGGGGAATATCCTTGCCCTGTATTTTGATATCTGACATTGAAGTTCCTTTCATAATTAATAAACGTAAGTTCCCGTGAGTTCGAGCCGACTCATAAATCCGTTTTCCTTGAGACATTCACGGAATTTCGGGTCGGCCATGAGTTTTTTAATAACGATCAGAAGTTGAATGAGTCTGCTCTCGCGGCGCTGGGCCTGTTCACAAAATCCTTCTTTCTGTTCCGTAATATTTTTTATGTCGGTCTTGAGTTCTTCAAGGTTTCGAGGTGGTTTGGTCCGGCCTTCCTGCATTCTTCCGTCGATAATATCGCGAACATCACGCAAATTGGAACTATTGATCATTCCGTCTTCATAAGCGTCCATAAGAAGCTGTTGCGCCGACGTTTCATCGGAGGAGGCAACCTGGGTGGCGAACGAGATCGGATAGATATTTTCCTCGACCCCGCGAATGAGTCGTTCCTCACCGTTTTTCATGAGACGAATGTACTCTTTTATATTACCGTCGCTTCGTCCGGTAATACGAACCAGATCCGGAATGGTAACGCCGGAATCGTACATTTGAACGAGTGTTCGCGCAAATTCGATAGAGGAGGGACGCACCCGGGCAATATTTTCGACCAGACTGAAAATATAAGCATTTGTATCGTCTTCGTCAATAATTTCCGCGAGAATCTCCTCTTTGGAAAGAGAGATATAGGCTTCGAGCCGCCCTTGTCCGCAGACAAGATCGTACATACCGGTTTTTTTGAAATTCCGGCAATTAACACAAATCGGTTTATAGAGTCCCACATCGTCAATACTGCGAACGCTTTCGTCGAACTGTCGTTTATCCCGGGACCTGGGATTGAGAATATTGATTCGGTCGACGGGAACAAGTTCATATTTGCGTTCGGACATGGAACGGATTTTCGGTATTTCAGGAGAGTTCATAACGTACCTCCTTCGTGAATGAGATCCTTAATGAATTCGATCCCGCTGTACCCGTGCATTTGAAATTTCGTCATGGCATGATTACTCAAGGTAAAGATCGGTTCCCGGGCCATAAGTCGTGGAATCGGAAAATAGCCGAGAATATCATGTTCTTCCGTATCGGCCAGCGGAATTCCAAGAGTAATATCAA
>JAQVID010000148.1 GCA_028695865.1 Thermoguttaceae bacterium
GTGCTCTGCTTCGAGCTTTGGTTCAACAGCAAGGCGAAAGCAAAAACGTCGTTCGCAGTATCATCTCGCTTGAGGACCCCATTGAATACGCCGTGGACGGTGTGGCGCAAATGGAACTGTCCCGAAGCGGTGAAACAACACTTGACCGACTCATTCGATACCTGTTGAGGCAAGACCCGGACGTGATTATGGTCGGCGAAATCCGCGACAAGGAAACAGCGGAAGCGGCGCTCCAGGCGGCCCTCACAGGACATTTACTGATCAGTACCTTCCATGCCAGCAGCGCGGCCGGGGCTCTGTGTCGTCTGCTTGAACTGGGAATCGAACCGTTCACTATCCGCAGTAGTGTTTCGCATATCCTTTGTCAGCGACTTGTCCGCAGGTTGTGTACTTGCGCCAAAAAGACAACGGCCAGCCGGGCAATCAATATCCTTGGTCAAACATATCGCCTCGACGCATGGTACGAAGCTTGCGGATGCCCCAAGTGTAACGGTACCGGTTACGTTGGACGTTTTCTCGTCGCCGAATCGCTTCCACTTAATTCCGAAAGCATGTCAAACGCCATATTGGATCGCAAGGAAGCCAAAGTCGTACAAAAAATCGCCGCTGAATGCGGTATGGTTTCATTGGGTGACGCCGCTGTTCAGCTCATTCATGAAGGAAAAACCTCGCCCATTGAGGTCCTCCGCGTTTTGGGTGGTTGAACCATGACGTTCCCGCAAGATTCGTTTCGGTACTGTCGAACCGTTGCGCGAAAAAGCGGTTCTACATTTGCCTCCGCGCTAAGGTTTTTACCCCGCGAAAAACGCGATGCCATGGTCGTCTTGTATGCCTTTATGCGACTGACAGACGACTTGGCCGATACCGCAACCTCCCCGCTTGCGTGCCGGCGGCAAAGTCTGACGCGGTGGTCCGGCCGCCTTGTTCAAACGTTGGACAACACGACCGATCCGGCGGCGCAATCTGATCCCAATACAATATCGCGCGTTCATCCGGAAGAAAATGTTTTTCCCGCGCTAAAACAGGTCTGTCAACGTTTTGACATTCCTCGTGAATATTTGCTCCGCGTGATTGACGGTGTAACCTCGGACCTTGTACCTTGTGTTCAAATGAAGACGCTGGACGAAGCACTGCTCTATTGCGATCGGGTGGCCGGAGCGGTCGGAATGGCGACGCTTGCCGTCTTTGGGTGCGATAAACCGATTGATACGCCTGACATTCAAAACGCCGCGATTGCTTGCGGTCGCGCGTTCCAATGGACCAATTTTCTGCGCGACATTGGCGAGGACCTCAAAGCCGACCGCGTTTATTTCCCGTTGTCCGATTTCGAATCCGTCGGCTTGAGTCTTGAAACATTCAAGTCGATTCCCGACCCCGGTCATACAAGCACGCTCGCGTTTTTCCGCTTGCAGCACGAACGCGTCCATCGATTTTTTGAGGAATCCGCATCGCTTCTGGATCATGTGAACCGCGATAGTCGGGACGTGTACAATCTCATGAGGCAGCGATATCGGCTTGTGTTCGAAACGCTGCGAAACGATAATTTTCAAGCCTTTTACAGAAGAGTCCGCCTTTCTCCCTGGCGGAAAACAAAACTGGTCGCCGAATGCCTGTTGAGCACCATAAAATCGCGTTTCATTTTTTCTTCGGTTCGATAATCGCGTATCGCAAATTCAAAGGTTCAATATCGGCCTTGGTCAGCCAGGGAATGGACAACGTGTCCGGAGCAACAACAGCCCGGGGAAAACGACGTTTGAGATATTCCGGTACGTCGTCCGGCGGCTGCCCCGTCCCGGATTTCCAGACGATCATACCCCCATCGCGATCCAGGTCTTCATCGAAAACCCAAAAGCCGTCCGGATGCTTGCCCGGTTCCGTGCCGTGATAATAACACAGAACAGAAGGACGTCCTTTCATGTGAAGGGCGGCATGGCCGACTACTTTCCAATCGCCTGACAAATAGGGACATGGCGCCGGTCCAAAGCGTCTGGCCCAGATTTCGTCAAGCTTGGTACCAAGCGCTTTAGCGGGGAAATCAGAGCGGCAAGGATCTTTTGTAAAACAATATCGAAACTGATAATCGAACCAGAAGGCAAAAACGGTCACGATCAAAACGACGAAGGCCAGGATGGCCGTTCGCTTAATCGCGATTTTGCCCGGGATGATCTGAAAGAACTGAACGAACCAAAGGGCGGTGAGCGTCCAAAGCGGGGAACCGTATGCCGGACGCATTCGACCTCCTCCACACGCCGCGAAAATGCCCAACTGGATCACGATGGGAAGGAAAAACATAAAGGTCAAAAAACGATTGCGAAAGAGATCGTCGTCAAAATCAACAGCGTCGGGAAGAGGTCGCCGCCGTTTCAATTGCCAACAAAAGCCCAGCAGGGGAATCAGTGGCACAATCATCGGCAGAATAAAAAAGAGTTGAGATCCGAAAAATCGCAATGGGGTAATCAGATGATTCCACGCCGAAGAGTTACCCGACAACGAATGGGCAGCGTATTTAATCGTCGGAAAATCATAATGAATCATCCAGCACAAATGAGGAAGAAAAATGATCACCGCGCAAAAAGACGTAAGCCAGGGTCCCGGGCTGCACCACAAGCGCCGCACTTTCGGTTCCAGACAGAGATAAAGGACCATCGTCAGAACAAGAATCCCCACGGAATACTTGCTCATCATGCCGGCTCCCAGTGCTATTCCAAGCCAAAGCCAATCGCCAAGCCGATTATACTTCACCGCACGGAACAAAAGAAAGATTGCCAGGCACCACAGCGACACCGGGGGCGCATTTGTCGTGAAATTGACGTTTCCGATATTGAAATACCGATAAGCTGCCGAGGCCAAAACGATCAAAAGCGCATAAGTCTCATTAACATAATACCGGGAAAGTCGCCATACAGCCCAAATCCCCAGAAAACTGGTCAGTGCTCCGCAAAAATAACACGATATCATCGAACGACCGCAAATCTGATACATAATCTCTTGTATCCAAAACGGCAAAGGAGGGTGATGAATGGAACCCAACACCCATTCGCGTCCGATAATGAATTGTTCAATGACGTCAAGCGTACCCGGCGAAGGCATGAGAAGCCAGGGCAGAATGGTCCATACGGCAAGCCAAAGAAAAGCAAAACGCCAAAACAACGTTGCTGCCCGAGACGAGCTGAGCGATTCTGGTGGCGGGACAGGTACAGGAGTTATCGGTTGCGGGTTGCTTGTGGAGGAAACGGTAACGGTGGACATATTTTCTTTGAACTTTTTCTCTTAACGGTTTTTTGGTTGTTACGCAATTTTTCTTGGAAAAATTTTTATTGGTCGGAGCTTATTCTTCCCGCCAAAACTTGGCCATCCAGGGCGTCGGTCGAACGGCCCGGAGAAAATTGGAACTATGCCAACCGTTTCGAATAGCGTCCGGGTTCGGATTACCGTGGAAAACAATGATTTTCGCCCCTTCAACAGGTTTCGGTTGCAACAAATAGCCGAGCGGAAACTTGCGCATATAATGCTTTTTGAAACTCAAGCACCACGATTCCGGCCAATATTCAAGAATGCCTTTGTTTCTCATGAAGTAACTCAAAAGAGCCTGTTCGTTTCGAAATTGTTTGCGGAGTTCAGGCCCATGTTCCAGCCAAGTCGTCAAATTATCGGGATGAGCCCCTAATTCGAAACGGAACACAGACGAATTACCGATATCGCGGCCGGGCAGATTCCAGTCGCGTATAATTAAAAACTTGCCCGGATATTCAAAAAGCGGATCGAGATCGTCCACAATAAGAACATCAAGATCAAGGAAGAGAGCCTGACCTTCGAGATCGCCAAGTTTTTCCTGAAACAGGGTCAATTTTCTCCACCCTCGTTCGGGCAAATGGGCCGGTAAATCCATCGGGGGGAGCGGCTGAACTTCGATTTCAGGGCGTAACCCGGTCGCGTCGTCGGTAAAACAGACAAAGCGGTGAGGTCGGGCAAGATGTTTTTTGACATTTTGGGCTAAAATATTAACATATTCAGGAGCAAACTTCGTGCCCCATTTCATGCAAATAACATTATCCATACGGTTGGTTTCCTTTCTTGTCCAAAAGCCTATCAGAAACCTTTATTTAAGTCAACACGAAAATCGACAAAGTACATGTCGGTTTCATTTGATTTTCCGTGTTTCGCGGCCTGCCCCCCGTTTTCTGAAGATAAACGGGAAGGGAATGACCAAAAGCCGAAGTATCCGCGATACGTACCGGCTCATCGTTTGTTTGTGTCGTTCTTTGCGAAATGTCCTGGTCGCAACCATATCAGGCCGCGATCAAGTTTGCCCCTTACGCGTACTTTCCCGTGCTTACCATTCATCGTAACGCAACGTCTTGGCCCCCTGGTTTGGCTTCGTCGCCGGTTTTTCTCTTGTATCTCATTGCGGTTAGGGTATAATGACATATAGTACGTGATTACTGTTTTCTGCCGGGAAGCGGCAAAGGAATCCGGTCGAATACAGGGTCATTCACGTGACGTAGTATATCGTAGTATATAAGGAGTGTTTTGCATGAAAAAATTGATGTTTCCATTCGTCGCCTTTGTGTTTATTGCGTGTTTGTATCTTGGGCAAACAGTACAAGCGCAAAGCGTTTACTACGTCCACGCCGCGTCGGGAAATGATTCCGCGGACGGAAGTATAAAATCACCGTGGAAATCACTGGAAAAGGCCCGCGATACGATTCGTCGTCTAAAACAGGAAAATCGCTTTCCGGCACGGGGAATTGTCGTCGAACTGACCGGGACGTTTGTATTTCATGATCACGAGTTCAAACTGGAAGAGCAAGACGGCGGGTCTGACGCAAACGCTCCTGTCGTTTATCGCGCTTCGGCCAGTGGGGTACGCTTCATTGGCGGACAACTCCTGACGCTGAAAAATTTCAAACCTGTTACCGATTCAAACGTTCTCAAGCGTCTCCTGCCGTCTGTTCGAGACAAAGTTTTATGCTGCGATTTGAGTGTCTTGGGTGTAAGCAACATACCGTCCCTTCCGCGTCAATTCTCTTCGTGGGATGGTATGGAACTGTTTTACGGGAACCGTGCCATGACCGTTGCGCGCTGGCCCAATTCGGGTTGGGTTGACTTCGACAGGGTCGTCGATCGCGGTGTAAATCCGGTAGATCACGCAACCGGAGAATGGGAACACGGCGTACGGGGAGGAACTTTTGTCTACAAGGAAGACAATCCTTCCCGTTGGAACGTTGCCAAAGGGGTGTGGCTCAACGGTTTTTGGTGCTTCGACTGGGCTAATGAAACGCTCAAAGTTGCTCAAATAGATACGGCAAAAAAAACAATGACTCTTGAAGGCATTCACACCTATGGGATCGGCAAGGCCAAGCAATGGCAACATTCAGCCCGACGATACTACGCGATGAACATATTGGAAGAACTCGACTCGCCGGGTGAATGGTATCTTGATCGTGAAACGAAACAGCTTTATTTTCTTCCGCCAGGCAACAAAGAAGACGAGATCGTTCTGACGATACTGCGGGCTCCCCTGATTCGCGTAACGAAGGTAAAGCACCTGCGTTTGGAAGGTTTTCGAATTGGCCCCACCGCAGGTACGGCAGTGAGCGTATGTCAGTCAACGGACATACTGATCGATTCGGTGACGATAACGAACGTTTCCGGATCGGCAATAAGCGTTTTGGGCGGTCAGGGCTGCGGCGTGCAAAACTGCCGAATCAGCAACATCGGCAAGGCAGGTATCTCACTGTCCGGCGGAGACCGCAAAACACTTGCGCCGAGCAAACATTTTGCGATAAACAATGAGGTTCATCATTGCGGACGCTTACAACGAACAGGCGGCGGTTATTGCATGGTCTTTCAGGGTGTTGGCTGTCACGTCGCGCATAATCTGTTCCATGATACGCCTTATATCGCGGTCGCTTACGGTGGAAACGATCATTTGTTCGAATACAATGAAATTCATTCGGCCATGATGGAAGGAGGCGACGGCGGCGGTATTTACACCGGTCGGGATTGGGGCTCGCAAGGAAACGTCATTCAGTACAATTACTTGCATCATTTCGGAAAGGCAGGAGCCGATCAAAAAGCGGCCGCCGGTCAGCCCCTTGAATATGAGCCTTTGAAAAAAGATGTTTCGATTATGGGCGTTTATCTCGACGACTGCGACAGTGGCGATACTGTTCGTAATAATATTTTTTACAAGGCCGGTTGGGCGGTCTTCGTGGGTGGAGGACGCGATAATACCATCGAAAACAATCTCATGATCGATTGCCGAAGCGCCGTGCATTTCGATGATCGCGGTCTGGTTCGTGCCCGACCGGGCGAAGGAACAAAGGACGGTTGGGATTTGCTCGCCAAGCTCGAAGCGGTCAACTACAAGCGTCCTCCGTGGAGTGAGCGTTTTCCCCAACTCCCGGGAATCATGAACGACAGTCCTAAACTTCCGCTTCACAATGTCGTTCGGAATAACATCGCGATTAACTGCCTTGAATGGGCGCATCTTTCCAAATCCGTTGTCGAGACATCATTGGCGAAAATCAACTTTGCCGACAATGTTGTTTGGGGCTCCGTTTCGACACGAGACAGTTCGCTCTTTCCGCACGAGACGGCTGCCGACAAGGTTCTCTTTTCCAAAGAAAAACTTCCAGACGTTGACACCCCGGACAATAACGGCTTTGTCGTTCAGAATCATGCTGTTATCAGAAACATCGCCCCGAACTTCAAAAGAATTCCTGTTGAAAGTATCGGACTGCTCCAGGATAAAAACAGGAAACCGTAGAAAAAACACAGGAAGGAAGAATACCCCAAATGATATTCCTTGAAAACATTTGGATATGGCTCGCTTTGGCTGTCGCGTGTGTCGCCGTTGGCTGGTCTTTTTCGCAAGGATTGGGAAGCGTCAAACCACTGCTGATCGGTGCCGGTTTGGCCATGGTTACTCTTGGACTGGGACTTTTTCTCGTCTATGGTTTTCAGACAGATCGGCAAAAAGTCATTGCGACCGTGCAATCACTGGCCAAGGCAGTCGCCGATAACGATATTGAAAAGGTCTGCTCGTTTGTCGAACCGCAAGCCCGGGAAACGTTGGACAAAGCAAAATATCACATGGGACTTGTCAAAATCGAATGGACCAAAGTGCGCGATTTGAAAGTCCCCAAGATCAAGATCGG
>JAQVID010000149.1 GCA_028695865.1 Thermoguttaceae bacterium
TTGCAAAATTGAGGCTCAAAAGAAAAAGGCCAACGCGTTTGACGGTTTTATTCAGTCCGATTCCGGCACATGGACTATCGCAAACTGCCGCGAAGCCTGGCCAAAAGGGATTGCCGTCGATTCCAATCGTCTCGATTTTTCGATTCTGCCCGAGCTTGAACCGAATTATATGCCCGATGAGGCAAAAAAGAGTGTCGGTTATTTGATCCGATATTATTGGCTCAAAGACGGATGTTATTTGTTTAAACGCGGCATGGAAATTCGACAGGATTTCTGGTATTCCAGGAATGTTTCCGGCACTCCACAGGAAAACGCGAAATGGGCGTCGAACAGTCTGTTTGCCGCCGCGGACCCCGAGTATTATTGTTCAACCGGAACGTTTCCGCCTGTCTGTCCCGTGAAGAAAGGCGTTTTCGACGCTTACGAAAAAGCATTTCAGGATTCGTTCCGGAATTTGGAACAAGGTCGTAAAGAACGGGGTGAATACGGCTGGATGAATTTCGGCGACTGGTTCGGCGAACGTACCTGGAACTGGGGCGACAACGAGTACGACATGTCTTATACGTGTGCTTTGCAGTTTATTCGCTCCGGGAATCTTGCCTGTTTAAAACGCGGTACGGAAATGGCCGTGCATTACGCGACCATTGATTTCAAAGCCTTGCCCTGGGAGCCAAAAATGCGCGAACTCATGTACCGACATTGTGCCGGACAC
Source organism: Thermoguttaceae bacterium (assembly GCA_028695865.1). GTDB lineage: Bacteria > Planctomycetota > Planctomycetia > Pirellulales > Thermoguttaceae > JAUNBG01. The sequence continues at coordinate 713 of JAQVID010000149.1, forward strand.
GTCAACGGATTCTTTGATCCCGACGATCCCCGAACGGCTCCTTTGCTCAAAGACCCTGAATGGAAAGCCGAGTCGGATGGCGGTGGTGGTCACGCTTATCAGCCGGGCAACTATTACATCGGGTGTTTGACCGGCGACAAACGGCTGTGCGAAGTCGGGCAATTGGCCAGTTGGAATCAAGCCAAGCGGTACACGCCTAAATTCAATTTCGGAATTGAACGCGCCGCCGGTTGGCCCATGAATAACGCCGTCTATTCCTACAACTTCACAGGCAATCCTTACTTCCTGAATGCGGCCAATATTTATTTCGAGAAAATCCTTGAAAAACAAAACAAGGAAACCGGTTGCTTTGACATGCACCAAAATCCGCGCGAATGCGATTGTCCTGACAAAGCCAATCATAAAGGCGGCAAGGCGTTTGCCGTGGGTATTTTGCTTCATTCCCTGATTCGGTACAATGAAGTATGCCCGTCGAAAGATGTTGAAAACGTAATTGTTCGTTCCGCCGATTGGCTTCTGGATGAATCCTGGAACGAAGAAGCAAAAGGCTTTCGGTACAAAACCGGTTGTCCCAAGTTTGCCAATAAAGGATGGTATACCGTGTTGGTCACGGAAGGAATCGCTTTTGCCGGACAGGCAACAGGCAATCCCCGTTATATTGCTTTCCTGAAGCGAACGCTTGGTCCTGAACTGGCCAAGACATCCGGCAGTGGTCGAAGCAGTGGCAAGGAGTTCTCGCAAAGGTATCGCCAGTTGCCGCATACACTGTATTATCTGCAGAAGGCCGGGATCAATAATCCCGATTGAAACGATGAAACGCGCAATACGCGGAGTGAAAAAGCAGTGTTACGCAGTGGAGCCGCCCCCTCCCGGGATCGCCTACACGTAAAGGTAAAACAGAGTTTTCGATTGTAAACCGGGGAGCTCTTTCGAAGCGTAAAGGTCGAACCGGGAGCAAGCTCCCGCGTCAAGATTATTTAACGCACACAAAAGCGGCGGCAAGCCGCCGCACTCCAAAATGTCCGCTTGCGGGGTTGGATTTTTGGGGAACCGCCGTTGGCGTCAAATTTGCGTGACTCAATTTAGGGCGATGAAAATTCATCAAGCCCGTATATGGAGCGAGTGAAACGAGCGCAATTAGGGAATGAGCGGTTCGAAGGTGTCACAATATTCCGTAATTCCGGTCATGCGAGACCGAAATTACGGAATTGGTTTTTTGGGCGATCGTATAACAGGGGTACGGCCTAACGGCCGCACCGGGTGCCTACCATACGGAAACCGCTTGCGGGGTTGCTCCGCTGCAATACGCGGAGTGTGAAAGCAGTGTTACGCAGTGGAGCCGCACCCTCCCGGGATCGCCTACACGTAAAGGTAAAACAGAGTTTTCGATTGTAAACCGGGGAGCTCTTTCGAAGCGTAAAGGTCGAACCGGGAGCAAGCTCCCGCGTTACGATTATTTAACGCACACAAAAGCGGCGGCAAGCCGCCGCACTCCAAAATGTCCGCTTGCGGGGTTGGATTTTTGGGGAACCGGCGTTGGCGTCAAATTTGCGTGACTCAATTTAGGGCGCGATGAAAATTCATCAAGCCCGTATATGGAGCGAGTGAAACGAGCGCAATTAGGGAATGAGCGGTTCGAAGGTGTCACAATATTCCGTAATTCCGGTCATGCGAGACCGAAATTACGGAATTGGTTTTTTGGGCGATCGTATAACAGGGGTACGGCCTAACGGCCGCACCGGGTGCCTACCATACGGAAACCGCTTGCGGGGTTGCTCCGCTGCAATACGCGGAGTGTGAAAGCAGTGTTACGCAGTGGAGCCGCACCCTCCCGGGATCGCCTACACGTAAAGGTAAAACAGAGTTTTCGATTGTAAACCGGGGAGCTCTTTCGAAGCGTAAAGGTCGAACCGGGAGCAAGCTCCCGCGTTACGATTATTTAACGCACACAAAAGCGGCGGCAAGCCGCCGCACTCCAAAATGTCCGCTTGCGGGGTTGGAATTTTTTGGGCTATCGCGTTGCAGGGGTACGGCCTGACGGCCGAACCGGGTGCCTACCATACGGAAACCGCTTGCGCGGTTGCTCCGCCCCATTACGCGGCGTGTAAAAGCAGCGTGCGTGTGGAATTACGGACGAAAACGCCCACGCACGTTCACGTTGTCCCTCGATACGGAAAGCAAGGGCAGAGTTCGCTTTTATATTCTAAGCATTTCGGCTTTCCAGGGAGCCTCGATCGACGCGACGGCCTCGGCCAAACGTTCTGTCTCGCCCGGCTCCAAGGGACGAGAACCAAATTGAACCTGGTAATAAGCATCGACAATGGATTGGGCATTGTCTGCAATCCGGCTCCGAATCAGACCGACCCTGTCGCGCCATAGCGTCTCGGCCACTTCAGGCGATACATCCCGGCCCGTTGCCGCCACGCTAAATTCCCGAAGCAAAAATGAGTCCAAACGTTCATCTTTCATGCAACGCGTAATGAACTCCAGGGGCGTTTCGGACCGTGTTCGGGTTAAGTCCAGTCGGGCAAAACATTCTTCCAATCGCAAATAGAATCTCGCTTGAACCTGAATGACGTCCAGTTGTGTACGTTCACGCTTTTGTCGTGGCACCCAAAATCGCAACCACTTGCGTCCAATCCAGACAGCGGCAAGGACAACAAAAAGCAGTGGAATCACTCCACCCACGAAATCAACGGAATTCCATCGGCCTCGCAACAGATTGCCCAAAAAATTCCGCGTTTTGTATACGAAACCGGGGACAAGATCAAGCCCGTATCGATGTTTGCCCACTTCCTTCCAAGCCGCCTTGAATGTATCAACCGCCGGCTTGTAGATCAAATTCTTTTGACGGCCATCGTTGTAATTCAAAATGTAAGTATTCCAAAAATTCTGCGCCATGGCCATCCAGACGTGATAACTTTTGGACACATCGCTGAACAAAGCGGCATCATACGAGGGAGTCGCGTCGAGACGCAGCCAGCCGCCATTGGCCCACCATGCTTGTTGTGCTTCCATGTCGGTCGGAAACATTACATTGGTCTTCTGCCCGGAATGCAGCGATTCCGGGGCAATATAAGCCTCAACCCAGGAGTGCGCGTCCGACTGCCGTACCGTACCACGATCGCCCAATTCGGAACAATCGTAGTTCGTTTTAAACCCAATAACGATGCGTGACGGAATACCAACGGCGCGAAGCATGAGCGCAAGCGTTCCGGCGAAATATTCACAGTGCCCTTTACGCTGCAACGAAACAAAATCTTCGATGGGATCCATATCCCGATTCCGTTCGACATTGTATCGGTAATACGCGAACCCGTTTTCGTCCCGAAGTTGACGTTCAAGATATTTTGCCCGACCGATTATGTCCGACTTGTCGAGCTCTGACTCTTCGTCCCATTGGCGGGCAAGCGCACACAAACGACTTAGCAACTCTTCGTCCACCTGGAGCATATCGTCCACAATCCAGGTCACGTTTTCCTGATTCGGAATTAAATCGACCTGACGACTGTCGCGAAACGAATTCACATAAAGCTCGAACGTCGCGTAACGGAACGATTCGTTGATGGAGCGAATAAACCAGGTATCGTCGAAAAAGCCGCCTCCGCTTCTGGTGCCAACGCGGAAGAAGGGCCATACGGTAAAAACAACAGGCGAAGTGAACGGAACAATTTGAATCTGTTCACAAAACAGATCGTTGCCCGGATCGAAAACACCGTCGGTAAAAGCGCTTTGTTTTTCAAGAAACGTATGTCCCATATGGTACGCAGGAGAGGGAAACGGTGCGTTATTACTCTTAAAAACAGTGCGTTTTGCAACTGGCGGTCCCTGCTTTGAACCGGGTTTGGGGACTTTTTCGGTTTCCTCCGGTTTCTTGCTGGAAACGCGACTCCAGCGGCGATTGGAATATTCGACGAGTGTAACCCCGCGCAAATAGACAGGCGTTCCGGATTTGACGTGAATCGGTTCCTGATTCAAAACGTCCTTGAAAGCAAGGGTTAAAACGACTTCGTGATTGTTTGCCGCAGGGCCAAGATCGCCCAATTGTATATGTTCACTAAAGCCGACGGCAGCCGTCGTCTGTTTTCGGGCTGATCGCCAACCGTCATGCCCGAATCGCAAATCGCCAAATTCCAACTTTTGAAATCGTGGAAAGATAAAGAAAATGATCGCGGCAAAAACGAGAGCCAAACAGGAATGCAGAAAGAGCTGTCCGACAAGGCCATTGGAAAGATAAATTCGTTCTCCGCTCCGATTGGCTCCGGAAAAGACCGGTCGTGTATACAGCAGCGGGAAACGACTTTGCTGATTTACTCCGGTTGTTTCAGCAATACCGCGATGTGGCGCGGCGACATCATCGGCGCCGGAAGCTTGTTCCCAAAAGCCGAACAATCGATCTCCCCGGGCACCAAGTGTCGCCGGAAGCCGTTTCCGTTGCGCAACTTTTTTGGCCTTCTGGTCGGCAAACTTCTTTTGCATGTTTGTAAGGAAAAGGCGGGGATTCGTCAACAGAATTTTCAGTCCTGTCATCAGACTTCGAAACTGGAATTTGGGTAACGAACGCTTACTGTCCTGACGGAGAAAGACCTCATATTCATCGGTTTGCGCGCCAAATAAAATGTACACAGGAGTAAGGAAAAAAGTTTTCAGGGCCAGTCTGGTCAAATGTCCGACCCCGTGTTTTTCTTGAGGCGCCTCGGTCCCGAAGGCCGGACGAATGAACGCGTGCTTTTCGTAATATTCACGCTCATTGACCAAAAACAACAGAGTCAAAACGCAAATAATCGAAAAGCAGTATACCAGCAGAAGGGTCGCAAACAATATTCCTTGTTCAGAAACACAACCAACGCACACTTGCAGAAACGATATGGTTGTGAGCTGGAAGCAAACCCGGGGTTCTTTCTTTTTAAAGAACAAAACCATCTGTACATACGCCAGAATGTTCGCAATGGAGTAAGCGAGGAATTCTGTCGGCGACCGCAGTAAGACACCCAGGTGCGCACCAACAATCAGCAGAATAATGATATTGGCCCAACCGTCGGACAGGGCAAATCGCTCCTGTACATCGACCAGAATCAGGCCGGCAAGTATGATAATAAACGAAAGAATACAAATAAGGACAGAGGTCTGTTCGTCGCCCATTTGCAACATACACGTCGCAAGCAGTGCGCTGAACGCCAAATTCGCCGAAAGGAGTATTTTCATGCGTTTGTCCTCTGTCTGACCTGCCCGGAAAATTTATGCCGACCCCATGTACCAACCCTGAGTACCGCCCCCTGGGTGCAAGCTCTTCCTGCGCCGCGTTTACCTGCACTCCCCCCAAAAAGGGAAACGCAACCCAAAACAAAGTACCGGCCGTACATACAATCAATGCCAATAGCCGCCTGTACCCGACGGTTTCCGGTCAGTGAACGATTAGTCTTCGAACATGGCATCAACGAAACTGTTTGAATCGAATTCCGCAATGTCGTCCGCTTTTTCACCAATACCAATATATCGAACGGGAAGTCCAACGTCTTTGCGAATCGCAACAGCGGCTCCGCCTTTGGCCGTTCCGTCGAGCTTTGAAAGAAAAATCCCGGTGCACGAAACGGAGTCGGTGAAATGGCGCGCCTGACTCAACCCGTTTTGTCCGGTGGTTGCGTCCAGCACCAAAAAGACTTCGTGCGGAGCATCCGGAATCTGCTTGCTGATCACACGCTTGATCTTTTCCAGCTCGTTCATGAGGTTCTTCTGTGTTTGAAGTCGTCCGGCGGTATCGATAATACAAAGGTCGGCGTTGACTTCAATAGCCCGGGCAACCGTTTTATGCGCCACACTTGCCGGATCACTTCGCTCTGGCCCGGTAACGATTTCGACCATGAGACGTTTCGACCAAATAATCAATTGATCGACCGCCGCGGCGCGAAACGTGTCGGCCGCGCCCAAGACTATTTTATTGCCTTTTGTTCGAAGGAGCTTCGTGAGCTTGGCGATACTGGTCGTTTTGCCACTGCCGTTTACACCACAGAACAAAATAACCGTAGGTCCGCTGGCCGCGAAATGAACAGGAACGTCTTCCTGTCTCATCAGTTCTTTCAGCTTCGATTTTATGACTTCGATCACCTCTTCCCGCTTGACGACACGACCGCGAAACGCGTGACGAACATTATCCACCGCTTCCGTGGCCGCCGTAACGCCCATATCCGTTTTGATCAGTACTTCGAAAAGCTCGTTGAGAAAATCTTCATCGACCAAACGCCCTTCGGTTTTGAAAAGGTCCCGGACGTCTGTATTAAGAGCACGAACGGTTCGGCTAAGCCCCTCTTTAATAATACTGAATAATCCCATCGTTCTCGCGTATTCCTCTTTCGAATCAAGCTTCTGATCAAGCTCCTGATCAAGCTCCTGATCAAGCTTCTGATTTTGGTGTTGCCGCCAACTTCCTGCCAATGGCGTC
>JAQVID010000150.1 GCA_028695865.1 Thermoguttaceae bacterium
TGTCTTTCCCCAATCAAACGGAACGGAGTATTCGTAAACACAAGTTCGCAAGTAGGCGATCCATGAATGCCCAGTTCCGATTCCAAATGGCGGACTTTGACCGATGGACCACGTTCGGCAATGAACAGACTCAAACCGCGACCATCGGCAATTGCCGGTTCACTTCGCGCCAGTACAAGTAAAATTTCGCCGCACCCGTTTGTAATAAATCGTTTCACCCCATTGAGAACCCAGTTGCCGTTTTCATCCTGATCGGCGCGGAGTCGAACGGACTGCAAATCACTGCCGGCGTCCGGTTCCGTCAGAACCATGGCGCCGGAAACTTCACCGGAAGCGAATTTCGGCAACGTCTCATCGCGAATTTCGTCGCTGGCAAAGGCGTAAATCGTATCGGCGATTCCCTGAAGTCCGAACATGTTCATAAACGAACAATCTCCTCGGGCAATCATTTCGGTTGCCATGGTATAGACGAGAATCGGGCAGTTGATTCCGCCATACTTGCGTGGCAGCGTGAATCCCATCAGGTCCGCTTGAGCAAGGCGATCCATGTTCTGACGTACCAGCGGATTAAGCGTGACGGTACCGTCATCGTTGAGTGTATTGCCTTCGATGTCAACCTGTTCGCTATTGGGCGCAAGGGTGGTCGCGGCAATTTCGCCCGCGATTTCCAGTACGCGATGATAATTATCGACCACATCGTCCAAATCTCGCGGAAGATAATCGGCGTGACCGTTGGGCGTTTGACGCTCCTGAAGCGTCGCGATTTCCTTCATGTCGAAGTAATCGAGTAAAAATCGAATATCCTGATTATCGAGAAAAAAGTTGGGCATTTCCTTGTCCTCTTGTCTGTTTTTATGTTAAGGTCAAAAGCATGTCACGAAGCGAAAAATCAGACGACTAAATTGACTAAATACTTCGCCTGACAAGTCCTCATCGTGACTTGGCTTGCCTGATTGAGCCAAACGCAACGAATCAGGCCCGCTCCTTGAACGACTTGATCATCATCGGAATGATTTGATTCAGGTCGCCGACGATCCCATAATGAGCAACCGAAAAAATCGGAGCGTCCGGATCGCTGTTAATTGCAATGATCTTCGCCGACTCCTGCATACCGGCCCGATGTTGCACCGCACCACTGATACCGCAGGCAATGTACAGTGCAGGCCGCACTGTTGTTCCGGTCTGACCAACTTGATAATCATGACTGATGAAACCGCCGTCCACCGCGGCCCGACTGGCGCCCACCGCACCGCCGAGCGCTCCGGCCAACTCGAAAATCAAATTAAAGTTCTCACGACTTCCAACTCCGCCACCGCCGGCAACGATGATTCTCGCTCCTTTGAGATTAACCCGCCGTGGTTCCACATGACGCTCAATGACTTCGACCAGCATCATGGCATCGTTTATAATGATGTTTTCGCGAATCAGTTCACCGGTACGAGTCAGACACGCGTCCCGAACCGGAATCACTCCTTCGCGAACGGTTGCCATTTGCGGCCACCAGAAGGGATTGATAATTGTCGCAATGATATTACCGCCAAAAGCCGGTCGTATTTGAAGCAGAACGTTCTTGTATACCTCTTTTGTCTTCGAGTCGGGAACATCCGAAATCTCCAGATCGGTGCAGTCCGCCGTCATGCCGGAACGGGTAGCCGAGGCGATACGCGGGGCCAGATCGCGGCCCAAATTCGTTGCTCCATAGAGCACGATTTGCGGACGATGCTTCTTGATCATTTCTGTCATGACATGGGCATAAGGCGACGAGGTGAAATGTTTCAGTTTTTCGTCTTCAATAAGATACACCTTGTCCACGCCGTAAGCGAACAGTGTTTTCGCCTGGTCAGCGACATTGTATCCGGGAAGAACGGCTCCCACTTTCACACCGAGCCGGTCCGCCAAATCCCGCGCTTTACCGCACAGTTCAAGAACAACGTCCTGAAGTTTGCCGTCCTCCTGTTCGGCAAATATCCATACATCTCCATTGGGATTCTTTTCGATCATCTTGTTCCTCTGATCTTCGTCTATGGTTGAGGAAAACGCCTGGAATATAAAGCGCTTTCCGTATGGGCTTGTCTATTCAATCGCAGTTGCTGATGATTATCCAATCGTCCGGTCAACGACCAATTCATGTATAAGGCCGTTGATTCCTTCTTCTGTGGGAAGGACTTCGGTAAAACCTTCCTTTGTGAGTACGATTGACTGAATACGAAAAACTTTCGTGGGCGAACCGGCCAGTCCGCAGCGATCCAATTCGGCGTGAATATCTTCAAGGGTCCACTGCTCAATCAAATCGCCTTTGGCTTTTATGTCTGCCAGTTGACTTTGATATTCGGTCGACGTCGAATCCAAACCAAGTTCGGCCGGAACGCGACTGTGTTTGTGTTTCATCATTTTTCGGGCAGCCCACGGACGAGGTGTATTTGCCGTTTCAATGACTGTGACCAGCACAGGCAACTTGACGCGAACAACTTCCCAACCGTTGCCAATATTACGTTTGAGAACCGCGAATTCGCCTTCGACCGCTTGTATCTCTTCCAGATAGGTCACTTGCGGAATACCAAGTTTTTCGGCGCACTGAGGACCAACTTGGGCGGTGTCTCCGTCGATCGCCTGACGTCCACAGAAAACGAAATCGTAATGACCGATCGTCTCCACTCCCTTGGCAAGAATATAACTGGTCGCAAGTGTATCACTGGCCGCCGCCCGGCGATCGGTAATCAGAATCGCACGGTCCGCGCCGCGATACAAGCAGTCACGCAAAATATCCGCCGCTTTCGGCAGTCCCATCGTCAAAACGGTAACCGTTCCCCCGAATCGCTCTTTGACTTCAAGTGCCGCTTCCAGCGCGTGAAGGTCCTCCGGATTGAATATCGCCGGAAGCGCCGCTCGATTGATCGTTCCGTCTTCTTTCATCGCTTCGCCGGTGATGTTCGAGGTATCTGGTACCTGTTTCACCAAAACAATGGAATGATAGGCCATTATAAAAACTCCATTCATTATATATAACGTTCATTCATACCCGAACATTGCGTCCGGTTTTGAGCCAAATCGTTTTTCAGGCTTCAGTGATAAAGTCTGCGCGTTCCAAGCCCGACGTCACCTGACAAGTCTTTTACAAGTCTTGGCAACTGGGCGCAGGTCTGCCGTCTTGGTCGATAGCAACCTGTTCTCACTGCGAATATCGTCAAATTCTCACGGTTTTATCCCGCCAAATAAGGTGTAATCGAAAAAATTGACTGCAAAATTCGGGCATTTCCATGATTAAACACGCTGCCAACTTCCCTGTTCTGTGTATTTGTTCTGTTTTTACATGCCGACCACAAACAAGGTTGGGATAACAGAACAATTAAAATACAGAATCTACGCAAAATTTAACGGAAATATCGTGTTTCGTCAAGTCGAATTTTCGAAATTTGGTTAAAAGAGTCTGTTTTTGAGTAAAAGCGTGAAGGAGAAGCCTTGAAACATCCTGTTTTGATTGTTTGGCTTCGTTCCTGTCGGGCTTGGAAAAAGAGTGTTTTCAGGGACGCGATAAGCGGAAGCAAGGCAAACGGACACAAAATCGCTACAAGAGAAGCGACTTCGTTTTCACAGGTTTTGTATTTTTGCCGTCTGTTTACCGCCGCGATAATCTCTTTCAATTCGTGTGCTAATAATGTGTTACGATTATGTTAATGCGCACGCGTTCAGACACGTCGTTCGAACTTTTCGATTGGCGGGGGTGGAATGGTCTGAATGAGACGCTCGATGAGCTGTTCCCGGGACACTCCTTCGGCCTGGGCCTGAAAATTCGTACTGACGCGGTGCCGCAAGACGGGAATGGCCACGTTTTGAATATCTTCCACAGAAACGGAAAAACGCCCGTCCATTGCGGCCATTGCCTTACCGCCGTGAATCAGATATTGACCGGCACGAGGGCCAGCCCCCCAATCGACCAAATCGCGAACGAAATCAGGAGCCGAAGGGTCCGAAGGCCGCGTTGCCCGAACGAGTCGCGCCGCGTACTGTATAATATATTGACTAACCGCGACAGAGGAGACCAATTTTTGCAAATTGACAATGAGCTTGCCATTGAGGATTTTTCGGACCTCGGCTTGTTCTCCCCGGGTAGTCGACGAAAGAATCCGCTCTTCTTCCTCCAATGTGGGATAATCAATTTTAATATTGAACATGAAACGGTCGAGTTGGGCTTCCGGCAGAGGATACGTTCCTTCCTGCTCAATCGGGTTTTGCGTCGCGATGACAAAAAAAGGTTCCGGCAACGGATAGGTTGTCTGACCCACGGTAATTTCCCGTTCCTGCATAGCCTGAAGCAGAGCCGATTGCGTCTTGGGGGGCGTTCGGTTGATTTCGTCTGCCAGAAGAATATTTGTAAAGACCGGTCCTTCGACAAAGCGAAAATTACGTTTGCCTGACGCGTCTTCGTCCAGCACGTTCGTTCCTGTAATATCCGACGGCATGAGGTCGGGTGTAAACTGAATGCGTTTGAACTGCACATCGAGAATTCGGGCAAGCGTACTGACCATAAGCGTCTTGGCCAGTCCGGGCACGCCTTCGAGCAGACAATGACCCCGGGTAAAAATCGCGGCAATCAACTGACGAATCACCGGCGTCTGACCGATGATCACTTTTTGCAGTTCGTCGTTCATCAGCGAACAAGTCTGGCCGAAATCTTGTAAAATATTGCTCAAATTACGAGTTCGGGCACCTTGTGAACCTGTCGAGGCAGGCCGCTGCACCGGGGGCGCTTCCAGGGGCGATTCTTTTTTGTTGTCGACCACGATTGTTCTCCAAAAATCAATATTACTATGTTCCTGTTTCACATATCTACACAACGAGCAGATCGTTGTTCGACATTCTGTTCAAGGCAACATGACAAGCACGTTCGTTTGACGATATTCCAGTATGCCGGCTTTTCAGCCATGTATATAGTATACCGCAAATCGGCGGGGAGTGTATTACGGGCTGCACGACTTGCGGTAAATTTTGCTTCCGGTATTTTTTTTCACCCGGAACTTCTGAATTATATAAAACTTCGCTTGTCGAAACAAGAGACAAAGTTTATACTTGGAAAAGCAGAACAGACCGTTTCGCTGAAACGATTTTTAGACGAAACTCTTCGCGAGACAATCGGAACAGATAATCATAAAAAGCAACTGGATAGACACCATGTTTGTTAATACGGATAATATATGGCAAGTGCGCACGCAGAAACTTGCCACGCCTCTCATTTTGATCATCTTGATCATTTTGGGGCCGGGCGCTGTCAAAACGGCTTTTTCGCAAGCCAACGCGATTCCGTCGGGCGATCTTTCTCCCAAAGCGATTCAAGACAGTATCAACGGTGGAATCAGTTATCTTCGGGAAAAGCAGCAAAAAGACGGAAGTTGGGATGAGTATCCGGGATACAGTCCGGGCTCAACGGCTCTTTGCGCCTTGTCGCTTCTTTCCACCGGGCTTGATAAAGACGATCCGACGGTTGCCAAAGCCCTGGTCGCGTTGCGTCGGCCCATGCCGGAGACCGAGTTTCAGACTTATCCCATATCGCTTCAGACAATGGTTTTTTGTCAGGCCGATCCGCAGAGAGATCAGATGTTGATACGCCGTAACGTTGATTGGCTCATTGAGCGACAATTCAAGACGAATAATGTTTTTAACGGTGGTTGGGCTTACGTTGGTTTACAGCAACAATACGACCAGGTTGACAATTCGAATTCGCAATTTGCCATCCTTGCGCTTTTCGAAGCTCAGCGAGTTGGAATAGAAATACCGGAAGCGGTTTGGGAGTCGGCGCTTCAGTATTGGCTTCGAATGCAAAATCCGGACGGCAGTTGGGGGTATCGTGCTTCTGTTCGTCAACTACAGGAAAGCAACAGCGGTTCCGGAACCGGGAGTATGACCTGTGCCGGTATTGGTGCTCTTGTAATTTGCGCCGGAGCCAAGAGCGGAATCAATGCCAAAGTACAAAACGACAAAATCGAGTGCTGTCAGGACGGGGACGATAAAATCAGCAAATGCATCGATCGGGGGTTGTCCTGGATGGCTCAACACTTCAGTGTCCAGAATAACCCGGGAACAGACGTCAGTCTCGAAACCTGGATTTTTTATTACTTATATGGTCTTGAACGCGTAGGCCGATTGACCGCGCACCGGTTCATTGGCAAGAATGACTGGTATCGTGAAGGGGCAGATTTTCTTTTGCGTCGCAAAGGCGTTTTTACCAAATATTGGCGAGCTCAAATTGACCTGAAAGGGAATCATTGTGTCGCGACCGCTTTTGCCTTGCTTTTTCTTTCCAAAGGACGGCGTCCTGTTTTGGTTTCCAAGCTTCGATACGGAACAGACGATTCCTGGAACTTGCACGCAAGTGATATGCTTCATTTAACCGAGTACACCGAAAAGCTTTGGAATCAGCCGCTGATTTGGCAGATGATCGATTCCGAAAAAGCAACGGTGGACGATTTGCTCCAAACGCCTGTTCTTTATATGAGTGGTGTTCGGTCGCCGGTCCCTGCCGATCCCGACCGCAAACATCGTCTTGTGCAGGCTCTTCGCGGTTATTTGGAGCAAGGAGGTTTTGTCTTTGCCGAAGCGCTCGACGGCGACGAATCGTTTGAGACCGGTTTTGCCGCTCTCATGAAAGAAGTGTTGCCCGGCGAAGGAAATACGCTGAACCTGATTGAACCGAATCATCCGATTTGGCAGGCCGAAAGGCCAATTCCCCCGGAGCAGTTGCGACCGGTTTACGGAATCGATTTCGGGTGCCGGACGAGTGTCGTCTTTGTTCCGGCCTATCGTCCGAAAACGGCAAATGGTCCTCCGTCCGTTTTTGACGATCGGCCTTCTTTGTCGTGTCTTTGGGAACTTGCGGTACAAAGCGGTCCGCGACCGAATTATTCCGAATCGGTCGAAAAGCAAATTGCCGCCGGACTTGATTTAGGCGTTAACATCCTTGCTTACGCAACGAATCGCGAAATGAAATTTAAAGAGGAAATGCCCGAGTCGCTTGCCAAAGAAATTGCCCGTGATGGAACAAACGTTCAGGCGATACATGTTGCTTTGCTTGAACACTCAGGCGGCTGTTCTTGCGCGCCGCGGGCCGTGCCTCATCTGCTCCGAACACTCAAACTCGAATGCGGTATTGATTTCG